>JAAUUG010000197.1 GCA_012031195.1 Oscillatoriales cyanobacterium SM2_1_8 | reverse complement strand
CCGAAACCTGCAGGCGGGGGCCCCATCCACCAACGGCACCGCCCCCCCAGTTCTGGGAGCGGCTGGCCAAGGCGTTCATCAACTCCAGATATCGTTCCAAATAACGCCGGGCTTCCGTCTCGCTGACCACCGCCTCCCCCAGCAAATCCACCGTAAACCCGTAGCGATCGCGCCGCAAATTCTCGATGGTTTTCAGGGTTTCTTCGAGGTTGGCCCCGCAAATGTAGCGTCGGGCTAGGGTTTTGACGGCGGTTTCAAAA
The DNA here is from genome assembly GCA_012031195.1 of Oscillatoriales cyanobacterium SM2_1_8. Taxonomy (GTDB): domain Bacteria; phylum Cyanobacteriota; class Cyanobacteriia; order Pseudanabaenales; family Pseudanabaenaceae; genus UBA8156. The sequence continues at coordinate 5,663 of JAAUUG010000197.1, read as the reverse complement.
GTGGTGGCCGCCAACGTGGCTTGGGGCGATCGGGGATCGTCGGTGCCAAAATTCAGGAGGTTGGCCATGCCCGGCACCGCTTGGGCCGCTTCCGCCAGGTATTCCCGCAAATGGCGGGCAATTTCGGCTTTGCTGGTGAGGGATGGCAACGCATCGATCGCCCGGAACAACTGCACCCGCAGGGTTTCGTGGCCCATGGCCCAACCGATCAACTTTTCGTCGAGCCGCAGTTCCCCCTGCAATTTCTGCCAAAACCCTTCCTTGCCCGCCTTCAGCAATTGTTGACCAAGGGTTTGAGTCCGGAGTTCGATCGCGTCTGCCGCCATGGGTGCTTCTTGTCAGTGCTTTTCCATCCTAAAGACAGCAGTACCCCAAATAGAGGCCGTCGCTACCAAAAAGGGGGGAAAATTGCTTAAGTTTTTGGCGATCGCCCATGGTCTCTTCCCTGCCAATCATCGTTGCGTTGGATGTGCCCACCCAAACAGAAGCCCTGGACTGGGTGCACCGGCTGCCCCAGGTCGAAGCCTGGAAAGTAGGGCTGGAATTGTTTTGTGGCGAAGGGCCGGCGATCGTCCAAGCGATTAAAGATCAAGGCAAACGGGTGTTTTTGGATCTCAAGTTGCACGACATCCCGAACACCGTGGCCGGAGCCTGCCGCCAACTGCGATCGCTGGAGGTGGATTGGTTGACCCTCCATGGCAGCGGGGGCCCGGCCATGCTGCAGGTCGCGAGCGAAGTTTTTGCCGGCACCCACACGGTTTTGCTGGCCGTAACGGCCCTCACCAGTTTGGACGAAGCCACGGTGAACGCCCTGGGAATTGCCCTGCCGCTGGCCGATTGGGTCGAGCGGTTGGCTGTGCAGGCATGGCAGGCGGGGATCCGGGGGTTGGTGTGTTCCCCCCAAGAAGTGGCCCGGCTTCGCCGTTTGTTGGGGCCCACGGCCTGCCTAATCACCCCCGGCGTGCGGTTGCCCGGGGATGCTTTGGGCGATCAACAACCGGGTGGCCACCCCCCACCAGGCGATCGCCGCCGGGGCCTCCTATGTCGTGGTGGGGCGATCGTTGCTGCAGGCCCCCCGACCCCGACCAGGCCTGGCAACAACTCCAAGCCCAAATTTAGGGAGTTCCTTTCTTGCCCCGCTGGCGGTTCTTCCAGTCCTGACCCAAGCGAATGGTGACATCGGAACGCAAATCGCCGGTTGCTTCCACCACCACTTCCCCCAGACCCAGGCGATCGCGGATTTTGGCCGCCAGCATCCGATCGCCGTTTTGGGCCACGATTTGGGTTTGGGGAAGCGGCGTCGGCAAGGGATCCAGGGTTTGCAGGTTGGCATAGCCCGCCTCCTGCAAAATTTGGCGCACCGCCAACAAGCTATCGGGAGCAGCCGTTGTATCTTGAAGGGCCACCTGCCCAGCGGCCGGAATCGCGGCGATCGCCTCGGAGGCTGCCATCGGCAAGTCAAAGTGGGCGGCCATCAACGGGCGAATTTGTGTCGGCTCCAGCAGCCAATAACTGAGGGGAAATTCCCCGGCTTCGCTAAACCGCCCCGGCAGCAACAACATATCGACATGGCGGCGCTCCAAACCGGCCGCAAATCCCCCCAACGCCAACATTTCGTTCACCGAGAGGTTGGTATCGATGTTGTTCCGCAAAACCCGCAAAATCTCGGGCAAACGGCTGAGGGTGCCCACATTCAACTTTTGTTCCTTCAGGGCCCGCACCAAAGCCTGTTGGCGTTGCACCCGGCCCACGTCGCCGTATTCGGCATCCCGGTAACGCATGTATTGAATCGCCTTGGCCCCATCCAGCTTTTGCCGTCCCGCCGGCAAGTCAATGTAGAGCCGTTGGCTGTCGTCGCGGTATTTGAGGGGTTTGGGCACCACCACTTCCACCCCCCCCACCGCATCCATGAGTTGCCCAAACCCATGGACATTCAGCCGGACGTAGCGATCGATCGGCACATTGCCCAAGGTTTGGCTCACGGTCAGCGCCGCCAGTCCCGCCCCCCCAAAGTAATTGGCCGAATTAATTTTGCCCACGCCGTAACCCGGAATTTCCACCCGACTGTCGCGGGGAATGGAAAGGGCAGTTACCTTGTTGGCGCGGGGATCGAACCGCAACAGCAACATGGCATCGCTCAGACCTTCGAGGTTGCCCTCCACATGGTCAAACGCTTGCCCGGCGGGCGGCGGGGTAGCCCCCGGCAAATCCACCGACAGCACCACCGTCCCCAACACCAACACATGCACCGGCCGGGTCAGGTTTGGCAGCCCCAGGGTCGCCGCCGCAATGTTGGCCGGATTTTGCCCAAAAATGGCGGTTTCGGCCGCCGTCGGGGCCCTTCGCTGCAAAGGCTTGCCGGTAAACACCACCGCCAACGCCGCCCCCAAACCGCCCGATACCCCGGCGATCGCCAGGAACAACAGCGCGCCCCACACATAGGGAGGCAACCGCCGCCGGGTACATCGCCACCAAGTCTGCCCTCGCCGCCACCAGGTGCTGCCGCCCGTGCGTTCCGTCATCACGCTCCCTACACTCCCCTAACCCTGGATTTGCCCCAGCCTTTGCCCACACCCAACTCAATCCGGCAAAAACTGGCTATCTTTTGCGCTGGATTTGCGCTTATCCTACACCTCTGGGTCAATGCTCCCCCAATCCAGCGAAACGCCAGAATTGATCGCGAGGAGGGAGTTTCTTCCCTAAAATATGAATATATCTTAAGACGGCACGGGTATGGCGGCCATTCGCTTGCTGATTGTCGAAGACGATCCCATGATGCAATTGGGGTTGGAACAAGCCCTGGGCGATCGCCGACCTTGGCCTTGGTGGGGGTCGCTGCCGATGGATTTATGGGGGTGCAACAGGCGTTGCAGTTGGCGCCGGCTGTCATCATCATGGACATTGGCTTGCCCCGGCTGGACGGCATTGCGGCCACCCAGCGGATCAAAGAAGCCCTGCCGGAAACCCGGATCGTCATGCTGACCTCCCATACCTCCGAGACCGAGATTTTGGCGGCCTTGGCCGCCGGTGCCGATGCCTATTGCGTGAAGGGCACCAACATCGATCGCCTGGTCTGGGCGATCGAAGCGGTCATGGAAGGGGCGATGTACCTCGATCCCCAGGTGGCCCACTACGCCCTGGAGCGGTTGCGGGACGGGCCCAAACCCAACGGCAAGGGCACCCAACTTTCCCAACGGGAAATGGAAGTGCTGCAATTGTTGGTGGAGGGCAAAAGCAATCCCGAAATTGCCGCAAGCCTGTACCTCAGCCCCAACACCGTCAAAACCCACGTGCGCGGCATCATGAACAAATTGGCCGTAGACGATCGGGTCAAGGCGGCGGTGGTGGCCCTCCGAGAAGGTCTGGTGCGTTAAAGCCGTGACCGAGTGCCACATTTGGGGGGTCGATCGCCCGGAGCGGCTGGATCGGTTTTTGGCGGACCAACTGCCCGAGCTGTCGCGATCGCACCTGCAAAAACTGATTGCCCAAGGCCACGTCACCCGCAACGATCGCCCCAGCCCCGACAAAAACGCGGTGCTCAAACCGGGAGATCGCGTGCAGCTCACCGTTCCGGCCCCCGTCGCCCTCGCGGCCGTCGCCCAACCTTTGGCTTTGGACATTTTGTACGAAGATGCCGATGTGTTGGTGCTGAACAAACCGGTGGGGTTGGTGGTGCATCCGGCCCCCGGCCATGCCGATGGCACCCTGGTGAACGCTCTGTTGGCCCACGGCGCCGTCTGGTCGGGCATCAACGGCGTCTTGCGCCCCGGCATCGTGCACCGTTTGGACAAAGACACCAGCGGCGTGATGGTGGTGGCCAAACACGACGCCGCCCATCAACACCTGCAACACCAAATCCAAACCAAAACCGCCCGCCGGGAATACCTGGGGATGGTGGTGGGCGGCCCCAAAGCCGATGCAGGCAGCGTCGAAGCCCCCATTGCCCGCCACCCCCGCGATCGCCAACGCATGGCTGTGGTCGCCACCGGTCGCTATGCCCTCACCCACTGGCAAGTGCTGGAACGACTGCAGGGTGCGGCCCTGTTGCACTTTGATTTGGCCACCGGCCGCACCCACCAAATTCGGGTGCATTGCGCCCACATTCAACACCCCTTGTTGGGCGATCGCCGCTACGGCAAACCGGTGCCCTCCCTCCCCGGCCAAGCCCTCCACGCCTGGCGGTTGACCTTTGCCCATCCCACCACCGGCCAAACCCTCCAACTGACCGCCGAGCCCCCCCCCCCACTTTTGGCAAACCTTTCGGGCCCGCCGCCGCGATCGCCAAGCCCCCTTGACCCCTGCAGTACAATGAATTTGTTACAAAAATACATATTCAATTCCCATGGCCGTTACCTATCCCCGGAAATTTCGGAACCAGCTCAGCGCCCAAGATGTTTTGGATCAGGTGGTGCGCGATCGCACCGCCCACATGGCGACCCTCAACCGGTACCGGTTCAGCGAGCAACGCAGTTGCAAAGATTTGACCGAGACCATCGAGGCTTTGAACGGGGAGCCTCCGGCTTTGGTGCGAGATTTGTCCCATCACATTGTGGATGAAGCGCGTCACGCCGCCTGGCTCACCGATTTGCTGTGCGATCTCGGCGAAAGCGTGGGGATGCCGCCGGGGGGAGTCTACATCGATGAATTTACCCGGTTGGTACCCAGTGCCACCGAGGTGACGGCCACGGACAAGGCGTTGGGGACCCTGGCCGCCATCAACGTTGCGGAAAAACGGGGTTGCGAGTATTTTGCCGCCCACATTCGGGCCCTCGACAAGGCGCCCCAAACCGCCGAAAATCAGGCGATTCGCGACACGATCGCCAAAATTTTGCCCGAAGAAGCCGGACACGTCCGTTGGGGCAACCGCAAGTTGGCAGAACTGGCCCAGCAAAGCCCGGAAATGCGCACCAAGGTCGAACAAGCCAAGCAAAAGTACATGGCGATCGAGCAGGCGGCCTTCGAGTCGGGCATGGACATTTTGGCGGGGGCAGAGCTGCGCCGGATGGAAAACGTGCTGAAGGTGGCGGAAACCCTGCCGGTGTGGGAGCGTCCCCAATACCTCCTCGAAAAGTTGCCCGAAGCCCTTTTGGCCCCCGATCTGCAACGGACGCGCCTGGATGTGTTGCAAAAAGCATGGCAGCGAGATCCCGTCGCTTTCTTCTCGAAGTTTCTGCCGATGTTTTTGAGCGGCACTCCCCAAACCGCGGCCTAAGGGGCGATTTTCCCAGACGTGCAGAGGGTTCAGCGGCTCAGGCTACCTGCGCCAATTTTGCCAGAACCCTCTCCCTGGATATAGTCATTTTATAGGCATTTTAATTAAAACTGACACGGTTTTTCCTGTCCAACGAAAGTCTAATAGAACCAATACGGGGGCTTCGCCCCTGCGACCCGACTTGTTTTGTCTCGTCGCTATGCAAGACAGCTATAAAAGAAGGTGCAGCAATAACCATTGGCGATGACTCGTTACGTGTTCGTAAACTTCCGATGCGACGAAGTGATGCCTGAAAATGCATTGATGCGAACGGATTTTTAAGGACAATATTCTCCTGTATAGTTATTTTAATTAAAAACGACACGGTTTTTTCTTGCCCAACGAACGTCTAATAGAACCAATACGGGGGCTTCGCCCCTGCGACCCGAGTTGTTTTGTCTCGTCGCTATGC
>JAAUUG010000196.1 GCA_012031195.1 Oscillatoriales cyanobacterium SM2_1_8 | reverse complement strand
CCCGGCTAACGGATCGTCCGTCAGCAGCCGCAGGGTGGGGCAAAGGTGGGAGCCAAACCCTGGACATATTCTGGGGTGCCATCGGTCGAACGGCTGTCCACCACCACAATTTCGGATACCGGTTGCTCCCGCAACCCCGCCAAACACAGGGCAACCGCTGGGCTTCGTTTAGGGTGGGAATCACCACCGACACCGGTAAAGACGGGCTGTCCAGCACCGGCGCCAAGGGCACAATGCGACGGGGGGCCGAACCCAAACGGGACAACAAAATGGCTGCGGCGGCTCCCTGCCCCAGCAACAACAAACCGTAAATCACATCCATGGCGTCCAGCTTAGCGCGGATTGGGGAAATCCGTGGGTGCGCTGTCGGCACTTTCTTCGAGGTCAAATTCCTCGAAAGCAAAGCGATCAGCAAAATCACCGGGGGCAATGTCGGCAGCCGCCCAGTCAAATTCCCGCACGTCAAAATCGTTCCGCAGCAACCGTACCAAATCCACGCCGCTGAGGTCGATCGCCGCGTCGGGATGCTGTTGGCGCCAGCGGTTCCAACCGTCAACACCGCGGCCAAGGCTTTGGCGCAAACGACGGAGATGCTCGTAGTTGGCCATATCCTCAAAACCAGAACTTTGGACGTTGGTGGTCAAATTTTACCGCGATCGCCCAGCTCTGGCCCCAAAACCGACCGGAACGCTACCCTAGAAAATGCCTCCGAGAGGAAAAAACATGGACACAGCTTGGGTTTTGTCCGATGCCGCTGGAACTGTCTACACCAAAGCCCAACAGGAAACGGCAATCGCCGCTTGGCAAAGTTGGTGGGCGGATCAAGGACTCGGCGAGGGGAGCCGGGTGGCGGTGTTGCTGACCCCCAGTTCCCAACACGTTTTGGCGTTGCACGCCCTGGCCGGACTGGGGGCTATCGCCCTCCCCATCCATTTGCGGTGGAGCCCCGTCGAAATTGGCCGCTGGTTGACCGCCACCAACGCCACCCATCTGCTCTGGGAACCCGCCACCGCGGACTTGGCCACGGGTTGCCCCGATTCCTTGCCCCGGATTTTGCTCGAGGCTATCCCCCCCCAGGCGATCGCCGCCGCGCCCCGGGCCCCGACTTCCCAGCGAACGCTGTATTGGTTGCCCACCTCCGGCAGCAGTGGTCCCCCCAAACCCATTCCCCTCACCCTCGACAACCTGCGTCAGAGTGCCTCCGCAGCAGCCACCTGTTTGCCCCCCAACCCGGCGATCGGGCCCTGTTGGCGATGCCCTGTACCATGTGGGCGGTTTGGCGCTGGTCTGGCGTTGCGCTTGGCAGTCCATCCCCCTGGTGGTGCTGCCCCGATTTGAAACCGCTGCCGTGCACCGGGCGATCGCCGCGTGGGGAATTACCCATCTGTCCTTGGTGCCGACGGCCCTGCAAAAGGCGATCGCCGCCGCCGACTTTGCCCAGTGGCACCCGCATTGGCAAAACCTCCGGGCCATTTTGGTAGGGGGCGGCCCCATCCCTCAACCCTTGGTGGCCCAATGCTTGGCTTTGGGACTTCCCATGGCCCCCACCTACGGACTCACCGAAGCCGCTTCGCAGGTGGCTACCCTCCCCCCCTCCGCCGTGGCGACTCGCCCCCAAAGCGTCGGCCGCCCCCTGCCCGGATTAACCCTTACCGTGCGGGACGACCAAGGGCAGGCCTTGCCCCCATCGGCCATCGGCGAAATTTGGCTGGAAGGTTCCCGCCTTTCGGCTGCTTGCCCCCAACCCTACCCCACCGGCGACCTGGGCTACCTCGATCCGGATGGCTACCTCTACATTGTCAACCGCCGCGCCGATTTGATTGTTTCCGGAGGGGAAAACATCTATCCCCGCGAAGTGGAACAAGCCCTCGAACCCCACTGCCAAGCGGTATGCGTGGTGCCCCGACCCGATCCCCTCTGGGGTCAGGTGCCGGTGGCCGTGGTCGTACCGGGCGATCGCCCCTATCCCTCGTCGCCGCCCAAGCCCTGTGCCAAAGCGCCGGTCTGGCCCGCTACAAACTTCCCAAAGATTTGCACGTGGTGCCCAGCTTGCCCCTGTTGCCCAACGGCAAAGTTGATCGCCGCACCGTGCGCCGGTGGGTTGTCCCCCCACCCCAGCCTCCGGCTACCCAAAGCGAGGGCCAGCGTGGGGAAAACTTTGGTTAGCGTCGGGGTTGGGCCGGCGTGCCGCCTGCGGGCGGGTTGGGCTGTTGCCGTGCCACAAATTCCACCGCCGATCGCCCCGGAATAAAGGTAAACCGCTCGGCATCGGGATTGGGTTTGTTGTCCTTCGAGACCATCGCATCCAGCACCTGGAACAGCGAAGTCACCTGGATTTTGGCATTTTGGGCCACCTGCGGCTGCCCTTGGCGCGCCCGATCCAACGTGGTCTGCAAATCGCTGCGTTCAAAGAAGAACGGCACCAACTGTTTGCCCCCCTGTTCTAAGGTCAGCATCCCTTGGTTGTTGCCTTGCCCCCCCACCGCAAAAAACACCGGCACCGTCGGCAGGCGATCGTTGGGCCGTCCGTTCGCCGTCAACACTTGCTTCGCCGAATCCAGGCTGGCTTGCGAAGGCACAATCTGAAAACCAACCTTTTTGTTGTTCTTGTTTTGCTCGATCGCCTTGTAGGCATCGTTCATCGAAATCACCGTCACCCGCGCCCGACCGCCCACATCCGGGGTCCGTTGCCGAATTTGACCGAGGGTGGTTTCCGCATCGGCAGGGTTCAAAAAGAACAACATCAACTGTTCCGGCTGGTTGGCATTGCCTTGCCCCTGGGGCTTGGGCAGCGTCCCCAACAACGGGGTGCCCTGGGCATCCGTAATGGTGAACACCGGAACGCCGTTCAGACGCTCCATGGCCTGGGATTCGGTCAAGGCCCAGGCCCGGGTGGCCGGCAACATCGCCATGGCGCCCACCAGGGCCGCCGTCATCGCAAATTTGGTCGGGGAAATCATCGAATACACTCCAATCGCAACAGCTTCGGGTTGTGGTGCGGAAAAACCAAAGCACAGGACTCCCCCCTGTGAACGGCATTCCTGGAACCTAGATCGCTTATGGGCTAGACCCAAAACAGTAAAATTTTGACTGTTTCACGGCTTGGGGGGAGTTCAGTGCAATATAGCGCAGATTTACGGGATGGGACGGGGATAATGGGGAAAAAGTTCGCGCCAATGGATGAATAGCTCGGAACAGTTTGCGGATCTGCAGCGAGAGTTGGCCTGTCGGCGGGCGCGGCGGGCGGTGTCGGAGTTGGTGACGGGATTGGACTTAACCCCACGGGAGCGCCAGGGTCTGGAGGAGGATTTGCAGGAATTGCAAGAAACCCTGGACAAGTTGGAGCGGCAGGTGGTGCAAATTGCCGTATTTGGGTTGGTGGGGCGGGGCAAATCGTCGATTCTGAACGCTTTGTTGGGGCAGTCCGTTTTTGCGACCGGGCCTTTGCATGGGGTGACCCGCTGCCAGGAGGCTCGGGCTTGGGAGGGGATTCCCCGGCGGGTGGGGGGGGTGGAGTTGGTGGATACGCCGGGGTTGGACGAGGTGGACGGCGAAGACCGGGGGGAGTTGGCGGCGGCGGTGGCCCGGCGGGCCGATCTGGTGCTGTTCATCATTGCCGGAGACATGACCCGGCGGGAGCGCGATGCCCTGGTGGCTTTGCGGCAGGTGGGCAAACCGTTGTTGTTGGTGTTCAACAAAGCCGATCGCTATTCGGCCCGCGATCGCCGCGAAATTCTGCACAAGCTGCAAACCGAGCGGGTAGCCCCTTGGGTGACGCCGGAAGACATGGTGTGGTGTGCCGCCGCACCGTTGATTCCCCAAGCCATTCCTCAGCCCGACGGTTCCTTGGATTTGGAGATGGTGTTGGGGGAGCCCCAGATCGAGGCCCTGCGCGAAAAAATTCTGACGGTGTTGGAGCGGGAAGGCAAGGTGTTGGCGGCCCTCAATTCGCTGTTGTTTGCCGATACGGTCTCCGAAAAAGTCACCCAACGCAAGTTCTTTTTGCGCGATCGCCGGGCAGAGCGTCTGATCTGGAATGCCGCCACGATCAAAGCCGCGGCCGTTGCCGTCAACCCGATCGCTGTTTTGGACATTGCCTTGGCGGCCGCCGTGGACGTTACGGCCATTTTGACCTTGGCCAAACTCTATGGGGTCGCCATGAGCGAGCGGGGGGCCACCGAGTTGTTGCAGCAAATTGGTTGGGGCATGGGGGGCATCGGGGCCGCCGACTTGCTCACCACTTTGGGGTTGGGCTCCCTGAAAACCTTGCTGGGGGGCAGCGGCATCGGTTTGGCAGCCTACCCTTCGGCGGCGTTGGCCCAGGCAGGGGTGGCGGGCATTTCTTCCGTGGCGATCGGCAAGGCGGCCAAAAGCTACTTGGCGAACGGTGCTTCTTGGGGGCCGGACGGGCCCCGGGCGGCCATTCGCCGCATTTTAGATACCCTCGACGAAGATTCCCTCTTGCAAAGGCTCCAGACCGACCTCCGCCGCAAACTGGAGTTGTCTCGCTTTGGGGGCGATGCCTAAAGTCCCTGGCCAGCAGGCAGACCCGTCACAGCAGGTGGGGCAGCGGCAACGAACAGTCTTCAACGGCTTGGAGGGTGACCCCTTCTCGATACTCTCCGGCTTTGAGGATTCCTACCGTCAACAGGCGATCGCAAAACGCGGTCCAGGCGGAGTCGGGGTAGACCACGCGCGGCAACGGAATCAACGCTTCGCACTCTCCCTGAAGCAATTCCAGCGTCCGGTAGGTCGAGGGCGTTTGCGCTCCGGCCGGAAACCATCGCAGCACCAGCAATTCTCGGGTAACCTGCACCTGCAACTCTTCGGCCGCCGTACACGCCAACTGGATGCGCAGGATCACTTCGGTCTCGGTTTCGAGGGTTTCGATGGCGTGCACCCACTCGGGCTTGGTTTCCGCCAGCCACAGTGCCGGTCGATGGTGGCGCTCTCCAGCAACCTCGCCAAAGGGCAGGTGACGGAGCAGCGGCTTTAGCCAAGAAGATTGCAGCCAGGGCAAAGACGGGAAGGCGTTTGCAGACATCGGGCAGAATCTAAACCTCGTGGAAGCACGGTAAAGCCCAAAACTGAGGGAATGCTGAAGCCGCTGGGGTATACTCCCAACATCGGTGTTTTCACTTTCCTGTCCCCCATTGGGAGGAATCCAACCTGTGCGCGTTGAATACGTCATTGAAATCGAAGGGGAAAGCAAAGCCATCTCCTTCACGGTCGATACCGAGCGGGCCTATCGCCTCGAAACCGGGGAACGGTTGGGTACCGACTGGACGCGCCTGACCTTTCATCAGTGCCCCAATTGCCCCCTCCACGAAGATGCTTTTCCCCACTGCCCGGCGGCGTTGGATCTTCGCGAAGTGGCCGATAGCTTTGCCGACATCATTTCCTACACCCGGGTGCAGGTTTCGGTCAAAACCCCGGAGCGCGAATATCGGAAAAACTGCGACGCGCAGACGGCTTTGCTTTCCCTGAAGGGATTGTTGCTGGCTACCAGCGCTTGCCCAATTCTGGCGAATTTTCGCGGCATGGCCCGTCACCACCTGCCGTTTGCTTCTTTGGAAGAGACCATTTTTCGCACGACCTCGGCTTACCTGCTCCGGCAGTACTTTTTGCACCAAGATGGGCAACCCGTAGATTGGAGCCTCAAGGGCTTGGAGCAGCTTTACGAGGAGGTGACGGAGGTGAATTTTAGCCTCAAGCAACGTGTGGATGCCGCATCCCGGGAGGATGCCAACATCAATGCCATTAGTGCCCTGTTTGCGATTTCGAGTTTTGTTTCGTTTGGACTGGCCCACGAACTCGCCGACATGAAACCGTTGTTTGTGCCTTCGGCTCCCCTGAATCACCCGTAGGCGATCGCCCCCAGGTTCAATCTTTATCCCCCCAGGTTCAACTTTCATCCCCCAAGGGTCAGGT
>JAAUUG010000195.1 GCA_012031195.1 Oscillatoriales cyanobacterium SM2_1_8 | reverse complement strand
GGAACAAGCGGGGAATGGAAGGGTGGGCTGCGCCAGCCAGGGGTTTCAACCCCTGTACCCCGTCCCAACCAAGTTATAGTCATTTTAATTAAGAATGCGCCTGTGTAGCTGTTTTGCATAGCGACGAGACAAAACAAGTCGGTTCGCAGGGGCGAAGCCCCCGTATTGGTTCTATTAGACTTTCGTTGGGCAGGGAAAAACCGTGTCGGTTTTAATTAAAATGACTATATTTACAGCCATACCTCAGAACCGACGGGAGTTCTTGTAAAATCTCCGTAGGCACATCGGGAGGCATCATGAGCAACTTTCCCAAGGGCGATCGGGCTACCAACTGGGGACAACCCCTCCAAGCCGTGGCGGGTACCGGCAACTTGGCCCTGGCTTCGACCGTCACCATGGGGCTACTGGCGGGGATGGTCTTGGCCCTGGTCACCGCCGTTTTGTGGATTCTCGAAAGCAGCAATCCCCTCCTGGGCTTTGGCATTGCGGTGGGGATCACGATCGCCTTCAACACCCTGTTTTTCTTCCTGTCGCCTTGGTTGATGGATTGGAGTCAAGGCTGGCTGTACCAACGGCGATGGGTGGAGCTCAACGACATTGCCCGGCGTAGCCCCCAAACCGCCGATGTCATTCGCCGGGTCTGTGCCGAAAAGAACCTCAAACATCCGCGTTTGGGCCTCATCGCCGACGGCAACCCCACGGCCTTCACCTACGGCACCTTTCCCAACAGCGCCCGGCTGGTGGTGAGCGAAGGGTTGTTTACCTACCTGGACGATGAAGAGGCGGCGGCGGTGTATGCCCACGAATTGGGGCACATCGTCAACTACGATTTTGTGTGGATGACGGTGGCGGCCACCCTCGTCCAAATTCTGTATCTGGTGTACACCCTCGCCCGACGGATGGGGGAAAGCGGTAGCGACAAAAAGAAAGACCTTGCCCAAAATGTGGCTTTGGTGGCCTACCTGTTTTACCTGGCCGGCACCTACCTGTTGTTGTATTTGTCCCGTACCCGTGAATATTTTGCCGATCGCTTTGCGGCCCAAGTCACCGGCGATCCCAACGCCCTGTCCCGGGCCCTGGTGAAGATCGCCTACGGCATCCTCGAAGAGGGGGAACGCATCCCGGCCGAAGCCGCACCGGCCCGGGGCCAAACCAAAACGGCCGAAAAGCCCCCCCAACGCAGCGCCCTGTTGGAGGGCACCCGCGCCCTGGGCATTTACGACGGTCGCACCGCCGCCGGCACCGGCACGGCCTATCGGGTGGCGGCTTCCCCCCTCGAAGTCGGTCGGGTTTTTCTGTGGGATTTGTTCAACCCTTGGGGGTGGTGGATGGAGCTCAACTCGACCCACCCCCTCACCGGCAAACGGATTCGGGCCCTCAGCACCTACGCCGAGCAAATGGGCATTGCGCCCGAGTTTGACATGGGCACCGTGGTGGCCGAAGGGAATCGTCTGGACAAACAGCGGCTGTACGGTTCGTTTTTGGTGGATGTGCTGATTTTCCAAGCCCCTTTGGTAGGAAGCATCGTGGGGGCGATCGCCGGCTCGTTGTCGTTGGGCGGCGGCGATGTGTGGATGGGCGCCCTGGGACTGTTCAGCGGTTTGTTGGTGGGCAACGGGGTGGGCACCCTGGGCCGCGCTTTCGTGATGTACCCCAATTTTGGGCGGGCCACCGAAACCAGCGTGATGGCTCTGATGTCCGATCCCTACGCCAGTCCGTTGCGGGGGCAGCCGGCGACCCTCACCGGTGAAATCATTGGGCGGGGCGATGCCGGTAGCATTTTCGGCTCCGATCTCAAACTCCGGGAAGCCAGCGGCATGATTTACCTCCGCTACGCTTCGCGGTTTGGGCCCCTGGGCAATTTCCTGTTTGGTTGGCAACAAGCCGGCAAACTGGTCAACCTTTCGGTGCGGACGCAGGGTTGGTTCCGTCGCGGCATTGCCCCCTGGATGGATTTGTTGGAGTTGCATACCCCGGAAAAACGCATTACCAGCCACCCACGGTTCTGGGCTTTGTTGTCCGGCATCCTGTCGATCGGCTTGGGTCTGTTCTTGGGGGTGGCGATCGCCGCCAGTTAAGTGGGCCATGCCAAGGGCGAGGGATATAGTAGAAAGTATCCCGTGCCTTCATCCCTATGAATCCGACTCAGGTTTGGCTGGCGATCGCCCTGGTGCTGTTGTTGGTGGAGCTGGAGGTGCCCATCCCCACGTTTTTTGTGGCCGGGGCTTTGGGGGTGGGGGCGGCGATCGCCGCCGTCGTGGCGTTGGTGGTACCTTGGACGTGGGCCCAGGTGGGCTTGTGGTTGGCGGCTTCGGCCGGTTTAACCCTGTGGAGCCGTCGGTTTGTGCCCAAGGATTCGCCCAAACTGCGCGATGCCGAAGAGGCGATCGTCACCCTCGAAATTCCGGCTGGGGGGAGCGGTCGGGTGCAATACGAGGGAGGCTCTTGGCGGGCCCGCTGCGCCGATCCCAACTTGGCGATCGTCCCTCCGCAAAAGGTGTACGTCATGGAGCGGCAGGGCACGACCTTGGTGGTGATGCCAGCGGCCGCCGACCCCTGGGCAGAAGCGGGGTAGGATAGGCAAGCATCCCGGATGTAAAAAGCATGGGCAAAGTAGTTGGGATTGATTTGGGCACCACCAATTCGGTGGTGGCGGTGTTGGAAGGGGGAAAACCGACCGTCGTTGCCAACGCGGAGGGCAGCCGTACCACCCCTTCGGTGGTGAGCTTCAGCAAAGACGGCGATCGCCTGGTGGGGCAAATGGCCCGGCGCCAAGCGGTGCTCAACCCGGAGAACACGTTTTCTTCGGTGAAACGCTTTATGGGGCGCACCTACAACGAACTCAACGCCGACGCGAAACGGGTGCCCTACACCATCTCCCGGGACGAAGACGGCAACATCAAAATCAAATGTCCCCGCCAAACCAAAAGCTTTGCCCCCGAGGAATTGTCCGCCATGGTGCTGCGGAAACTGGTGGACGACGCCAGCAGTTATTTGGGGGAACCGGTAACCGCCGCCGTCATCACGGTTCCGGCCTACTTCAACGATGCCCAGCGCCAAGCCACCAAAGATGCCGGTCGGATTGCCGGGTTGGAGGTCAAGCGCATCCTCAACGAGCCAACGGCGGCGTGTTTGGCCTACGGTCTGGATCGCAAAGGCAACAAACGCATTCTCACGTTTGATTTGGGGGGCGGCACCTTCGATGTATCGCTGTTGGAAGTGAACGACGGCGTGTTTGAGGTGAAGGCCACCAGCGGTGATAGCCAGTTGGGGGGAGATGATTTTGATCGCGAGGTGGCCAACTGGTTGGCCGACGGCTTTCAGGAGCGGGAGGGGGTGGATCTGCGCAAGGAGCGGCAGGCTTGGCAGCGGCTTTTGGAAGCGGCGGAAAAAGCAAAAATTGAGCTTTCGACGGTGGGGGCCACCCCCATCAACCTGCCGTTCATCACCGCCACCGCCGACGGGCCCTTGCATCTGGAAGTGGAATTGAAACGGGCTCAGTTCGAGCGGTTGTGCGCGTCCTTGTTGGATCGGTTGTTGTCTCCGATCGAGCGGGTGTTGCGGGATGCCCGCCTCAGTGCCACCCAAATCGATGAAGTGGTGTTGGTGGGCGGTTCCACCCGGATTCCCGCCGTTCGGGAAATGGTGCGCAAATACATCGATCGCGAACCGAGCCAAGGGGTCAACCCCGACGAAGTGGTGGCGGTGGGGGCGGCCATCCAAGCGGGCATTTTTGGCCGGCGAGGTGCGGGACGTGTTGTTGTTGGACGTGACTCCCCTCTCCCTCAGTGTGGAAACCTTTGGCGGTTTGGCCAAGCGCATCCTTCCGCGCAACACCCCGATCCCGGTGCGCAAAACCGACGTGTTCACCACCGCCGAAGACAACCAAACCGCTGTCGAAATTCACATTGTGCAGGGGGAACGGGAACTGGCGGCCGACAACAAATCCTTGGGTCGGTTCAAACTCAGCGGGTTGTTGCCCCAGCCCAAGGGCAATGCCCAAGTGGATGTCTCGTTTGATTTGAATGCGGATGGCATGTTGTCGGTGACGGCGGCCGATCGCCGGACGGGGGTAGAGCGGCGGGTCACGATCCAAGGGGCTTCCACCCTCAGCGAAGAAGAGGTGCAGCGGGCAATCGTCGAGGCCGAGCGGTTTGCCGATCGCGACCGGGCCTTGCGGGCAAAAATCGAGAAACTCAACGGCGCCGAGCGGTTGGTGACCAGCGCCGAACGGCAGCTCAAGGAAATGGCGTTGGAATTTGGTTATCGCATTGGCTACGATCGCCGCAAACAAATTGACGAACAAATTCGAGACCTCAAGTCGGCGATCGCCGAAGAAGACCCGGCCCGCATCGACCGCGCCCAAAGCCGATTGCAAGAAGCCCTGTACGACCTTTCGCGGGAACTCTACGAGCAGGACGAAGGAGATTTTGAGGACAACGAAGACGGCGACGGGTTGTTGGACGGTTTGCTTTCGAGCATCGGTCAATTTGCCCGCCGCAACAGCCGGGGCGATCGCCGGGACACCGCTCGGCCCAAACGCCCTGACCTCACCGTAGCCTACGACGATGACGACGACGAGTGGATCTGAGGTTGGCGCGCCCCCCCTTGAGGCACACCCTGCGAAAACGCTAAGAGGTCATGCAAAAATTAAGCAGGAGCAAGACGGCGCCCTGTCCGATAGATCATCGCCGCATCGATAGCCGCGCAGTCTTTAATTCATTGGCGATCGCCAGAAAACCAAGCAAAGTCTCCCACTATTTCCTAAACACGGTACCGAGTCGGACGCTTGGTTCGTAAAATCTTGTCGTTCCCCAATCCGTTGCCGCCGGTTGTTCGAGGTTCCTCTCATTCGAATAGGGCCGTATACCTGCGTTGCATTTCCGCTGGCTCAACCTTCTCAATCCTGTGCCCCAACATCCATTCATGACCGAAGGGGTCACGGATCGTGCACGAGCGTTCACCGTAAAAGGAGTCCGATGGCTCACGCACCACGACAGCGCCCGCTGCAATTGCTCGGGCAGCCATCTCATCGCAATTGTCGCAATGGAGGTGGATAAATAGACCGGCAGCTCCCGGAGATTGAGGAGCGAGACAATCGTACTCCGGGAACTCGTCCGAGAGCATAAGCACAATGTTTCCGAGATCCAACTCCACGTGGCCGATTCTTCCCCCGGGCTCGGCGAGTCGGAACTTTTCTACAGCGCCGAATACCGTAGTGTAGAACCGAATAGCAGCCTCTGCGCCTTTGACCCGCAGGTACGGAAACACCTCATGCACTGGATTTCGATTCTGACTCATATTGACTTACTCCTTTGGATTTCTAACATCAAATGTCGGCAGCGCCCACCAATCCCCACAGATTCTAGCGCCCCTGCGCCCACAACCTCGCCTGCACAAGACCCTGGTGCTGGCAATGCAATCCAACGGTCTAGGTGAGCCGCTCCAGAAAATTTTGAACTTTTGAAGATCGCTTTTGGTTATAGTCATTTCAAATATGTTTGCGACAATCTTGCCCTCACCCCCAGCCCCTCTCCCAGAAAGGGCTACGGTGTACACACAAGTCCTGAAACCCCTATCTAGCCTTGGTTTCTGAGATTGGCTAAATTCTCAATAATTCCGACTTGTTGAGATCCATGAACGAGAAATTAAGGTTTTAGAGAGCGAAGTTTTTGGAAAACGTGTCGGCGATCAACTTGTGTGTACACGGTAGCCCAGAAAGGGAGAGGGGAGTAAAGGCAATCAAAACAACCGTAGTCGTGCCACTTTTAATTAAATTGACTACAAGTCGGCTCCAGGGCATTGTTGGGCGATTTGTATTTGTAATTGCGTTCCAGTGCGTTGCAAAAACTATTCAGGCGATTTAGTAAAGCATTGTAGTAAGGGTAAGCATCATGTCGTTCCTCCTGAAGTCGAGCATACAAGGTTAGTTCCGGCT
>JAAUUG010000194.1 GCA_012031195.1 Oscillatoriales cyanobacterium SM2_1_8 | reverse complement strand
GCACGTTTCCTAAACCCAAATTCCGTCCCTGAGAAAAAACCCCCTGTCGCCGCAAAGTCAACAGAGGGGTTTTTGGTTGGTAAGAACCCAGCTTTTTTTATAGCTGTTTTGCATAGCGACGAGATAAGACAAGTCGGGTCGCAGGGGCGAAGCCCCCGTATTGGTTCTATTGGACTTTCGTTGGGCAGGAAAAAACCGTGTCGGTTTTAATTAAAATGACTATATTTACAGCTATAAGAAGGAGGTTTGGTTGGGTGTGATGCCGGCGATCACGGGTTGCTGGGGGTACCGGCAAAATCAGGAATCGGGATCAGGAATCGGCGAGGTACTTGCGCCATTCGCCGTGGGCGCCGTGCCGCAAATACTTGGTTACTTCAAAACGGAGACCGCCCCCCGGTCGTCGAGGCACTTGATGCAACCGCATTTCGGCTTCTTTGGGGGTACGGTTGCCCTTGCGCACGTTGCAGCGCACGCAGGCCGTCACGATGTTTTCCCAGGTGTCCACCCCGCCTCGCGATCGCGGCATGACATGATCCAACGTTAAATCCTCCCCCTGATGCCCGCAATACTGGCAGGCATGGCCATCGCGGTGCAGCACATTGCGCCGGGTCAACGCCACTTCTTTGTAGGGCAGACGTACATAATGACGCAGGCGAATCACCGTTGGCAACGGAAACCCCGGGTACAGCATTTTGCCGTTGTGCTCCAGTTGCTCGGCTTTGCCTTTCACCACCAAACCCACCGCTCGCTGCCAGTTGGTCACGTTCAGCGGTTCATAGGAAGCATTCAAGACCAAAACTTTGCTCATGGGCCTGGAAAGGGGTCAGGAAGCCAACACGGAGCACAAGCTTGAAAAAAAGACATTTCGGCCAATGTGGCCCTATGCTATCACGCAGGCTTAAACTTGCGACATGACCCAATTTGCCGATCGCCCTGATTTGAATTTGCCAAGCTTGGCGGCATCCGATTTCGATGTAGCCGCCTACGATTATGAGCTGCCCCCGGAGCGGATTGCCCAAGTGCCCTGCGAACCCCGCGATCGCGCCCGATTGCTGATCTGGGACGGCACCGATTTGGCCCATCGGCATTTTACCGATTTGCCCATGGCATTGCGACCGGGGGATTTGCTGGTGTTCAACGATACACGGGTGATCCCGGCCCGGCTCTACGGTCGCAAACGCCATGCCCAAGACCCCCAGGGCATACCCATCGAAGTTTTGTTGTTGGAGGCGCTTAGCCCCACCCGCTGGTTGGCGTTGGTCAAACCCGGCAAACGCTTGCCCCTTGGCAGCGAAATCGTGTTTGCCGCGGGCTTGGTGGCGGCCGTGGTGGGGGTCGATCCGGTCACCCGCGGCCGCGAATTGGAATTTGCTTGGCCCGGCGATCACCCCTTCGAGGCGGTGCTGGTGGAACAGGGGACGATGCCGTTGCCGCCGTACATTTCTCCCCCTGCCGACCTCGATCCCGAACGCTACCAGACGGTATACGCTCGCCAACCGGGGGCGGTGGCGGCCCCCACTGCCGGTCTGCATTTTACGGAATCCTTGCTGCAAGCCCTGGGCGATCGGGGCATCGACCAGGCTTTTGTGACCTTGCACGTGGGTTTGGGCACCTTTCGCCCCGTCGAAACTGCCGACATTCGCCAGCACACCATGCACGCAGAGTGGTGCGAAGTTCCGGCCGCAACCGCTGCCGCCATCGCGCAGACCCGGGCGCAAGGGGGCCGCATTGTGGGGGTGGGCACCACCGTGGCCCGCACCCTCGAAGCCGCTAAGGGGCAAGCGTTTCAGGGCAAAACCGAGCTCATGATTTATCCGGGATATACTTGGCAGGTTTTGGATGGCTTGATCACCAATTTTCACTTGCCAAAATCCACCCTGTTGATGTTGGTGTCTTCGTTTTTGGGGCCCAGGGCCGCCGTACCCTGCTGACGTTGTACCAACAGGCGATCGCCGCCGGGTATCGGTTTTATTCCTTTGGCGATGGCACCCTGCTGTGGGGAGGGCGCAACCTGTGCTAGCCTGCTGCTGGTTGTGCCGAGTTGATTTGCTATGGAAACCCAGGGTACCCGCCGTACCGATCCCGCCTTTCCGTTGGGGTATCACCGCCTCGACGATGCCTATTTTGAGGGCATGAACAAACGAGAGCTTTTTGCCCTCACCATTTTGCACGCCTTGACCGCGGCCAATGTGCCCTTTGAAGACGTTTACCAAAAAGCCCGCCAGGCCGTTCTGGAGGCGGATGCCCTCATTGAGGTGCTGAACGAATAGAACGCTTTTCTGGTGGGAGCAACGGCTGGCGACGGTGAGTTTGGTAGCCTCGCCCATTTTTTCGCGATCGCTTGGGGCATCGCCCCCATTCGTTGTACCGGCGATTGACGGCTCCCGTCCAGGGTGTTAGATTGCCCCCAACAAACACTGAGAGAAAATCTAATTTATGCAGGATGCTGCCTCCCTAGCGCAAGAGATTGTTCAAGGCAAAGGCTACATTCTGTTGCCAGCATTGTTTACCCTTGAGGAAGTTTCTGAGGCTAGGTTGCACATTCTTAAGCTTGCTCAAGAAGAACCAGCCGGACGCTTGTTGAAAGTTGGTGAGCGATCGCGGCTCTACAGGTTGCTGGAGGAAGCAGCAATTTTCGAGCGGATGGTGCAGCATCCACAAGTGATGGAGGTGGTGGAAGCGGTTTTGGGAAGCGATATGACCCTTGGCGGCTTTTCTGCCCATATTCTCTATCCTGGTGCCTCCCGCATGGGGGCACACGTCGACTACCCCTACTTCACGATGACTCCTCCTTATCCAGCGACACCCGTGATGGCCGTTCAAGCCATTTGGATGATGGAGGACTTTACAGAAACCAATGGCGCTCCTTTGTTTGCCGCAAATACTCAAAAACTGCATCAATTTCCAGACGCTGCAAAATTTTCGGAAATCGCAGAGAAGGTCACGGGAACCGCTGGCTCGGTTGTCCTTTCCCACGGTCTTTGTTGGCACGATACATCAAGCAATCACGCAGAGCAGCCTCGCGTCTCGGTATTGGGAAACTACAATCCAAAATTTGTTCGACCCTTGGAAAATCCTGCTCAGCATCTATCGTCAAATTTTCTGGAGCAAGTCAGCCCAAAACTCAGGCAGTTGCTCGGTTATGAGTTTCAAGCTGCCATTTTGAAGGATGTGCAGAAGCTGCAATCCAAAAATCGAGCTGTACCGGAACGCGCAAATCCAATGGGCTAGGGTTTGGGGGCTGCACCGTTCGGCTGAGCGCTCACGCCGAAGCCCTCAGCCATGGATTTCACCCCTGCCCCAACCAACCTGTTTACGGATACATAGTCATTTCAAACGTGTTTGCGACAATCTTGCCCTCACCCCCCAGCCCCTCTCCCATGAAGGGAGAGGGGAGTAAAGACAATCAAAACAATCGTAGTCGTGCCACTTTTAATTAAATTGACTATATCCCTCTGAGGAAGTGCTCTGCCTGTCAAGTAGTGCCACGTTGCGCGTTGTGAAAAAATGGCGGAACATCAAAAAACAGTCACCCCCCAAATTCCACAAAAAAGCTGCGACCTGAGGCGATCGCAGCTCTAAAAATCACCCAACCGAATTAAAGCGCTTGCGGCTTGGGTTTCGGCTGCCAGGGCTCCGGCAAATAGAGTTTCTGCACCAAGCCGAGGGCCCGCAACACCGAGATGGCTCCCCAGGTCAAGTCAATTTCCCACCAATGCAACCCGGCCCGCGCCGACTTGGGATAAGCGTGGTGGTTGTTGTGCCAGCCTTCGCCGTAGGTCAACAGCGCGGCCCACCACAGGTTGGTCGAACGATCTTTGCTGTCGGGGAAATTGCGGTAGCCCCACACATGGCAAGCCGAGTTGATCAGCCAAGTGCTGTGCCACAGCACCACCGCCCGTACGGCCACCCCCCACAACAAAAACGAGAGGCCCTGTCCCTGCAGCGATCCGATCCAGTACAACAGCCCCGCCAAGGGCAATTGCAGCAACAGAAAGGAACGATCCAAGAAGCGATAGTAAGGATCGGCATCCAAATCCGGCGCAAACCGGCGGTACTGATCGTAGTCAAAATGCTCGGATCGCGAACACAAAATCCACAGGATGTGGCTCCACCAAAACCCCCGATTGGCGGAATAGGGGTCTTTTTCGTTGTCTTCGGTAAAGGCATGGTGCTGCCGGTGTCCCCCCACCCAAAAGATTGGGCCCCCTTGCATCGCCAAAGCGCCCACCGTGGTAATCACCCGTTCCAAAGGCTTGGGCACCTGCAAGCTGCGATGGCTCAGCAGCCGATGGTACCCCAAACAAATGCCGATGCTGCCCAACAGCCAATGCAAAAAGACCGCCAGGGCGACCCCTTGCCACGAAAAGTAAACCGGCGCCAACAACGCTGCAACATGAAACACGCTGAAAAAAGCCACGTTCGTCCAGTTGAGACGCAGGGGCGGCGAAATGGTTGATGGAGAATTCATGAAAATCTTGCTTTGGTTACGAAGTACAACAATGGGGGGACTTATTTGTTTAAGGTTAGCGGGAAGGGCGCGAGAGTGCAAGGGATAAGAAGATTAAGGACGGATTTCGCCCAGAAGGCGGGAAATTTCGGCGGCGGTTTGGCGATCGCCTTGGCGGACGTAGTGTTGCGCGGCTTTTTCGAGAAAAGGAATGGCTTCGGCATGGCGACGTTGCTGGGCCAGCAAAGTGCCCAAGGTGCGGTTGGCGGCGGCATCGTCGGGATCGATTTCCAGCAGGCGCCGGTAGGCCACAATTTCGGCGGAGGTAAAGCCTCGGCGTTGGTGGATGGCGGCGATCGCCCGCGGGATTTCTTTGTTGCGGGGTTGGGCCGACAGGGCGCGGTTGTAGAGGCGCAAAGCTTCGTCGGGGTCGTTGGCGGTCAAAAGGTTGGCCAAGGCTAGGTTGGCATCGCCGTGGCCGGGGCGCAATTGCAGCACCCGGCGGTAGGTTTGCAGGGCTTGATCCATTTCGTTGCGTTCGGCCAGGAGCGTGGCCAAGGCAAACAACACGTCGGGGTTGAGGGGGCCAGGCGATCGGCTTGCTGGAAAACGGTGGCGGCTTCCCGCAAATCCCCTTGCCGCTGCAACACGTACCCCAAGTTGAGGTGGGCCGTCACGTCACGGGGGCGCCGCCCCAGCAGTTGGCGAAAGGTTTGGCTGGCGGCGCGCCAATCTTCCTGGCGGGTTTGGGCAAAAGCCAGACCCCGCAACGCATCCACATCCTGGGGGTTCAGGTTGGCGGCTTGGCGGTAGGCTTCGCTGGCCCCGGCATAATCCCCCTGGCTGGCTTTGGCGAACCCCAGACCAAAAAAGGCGCGGGCATTGCGGCGATCCAAGGCGGTGGCCCGTTCAAAGGCGGCGATCGCCTCGGGCCAGCGTTTTTGTTCCGAAAACAAAAACCCCAGGCTCAGGGCAATGCCAGCGTTGTCCGGTTGGAGTTGGGCGGCCTGTTGATAGGCGGCGATCGCCCCCTCCAGGTCTTGACTTTGCCAGCGTTGCCGGCCTTGGCGAATGGCCTCGCGGGCCCGGGCGGGATCGGCCGCCACCGGCAGGGGCATCCCCAGACCGAGGGTCAACAGGGCGATCGCCAGCCGCTTTCTGGTATCTTGGGGCAAAACATACATCCACGCAAACCAACTTTTCAAAAATAGCCCGAAAACTTGAGCGCGATCGAAGCACCCACCAGCATGGATATGGAAGGGATTTGTGGGCTGACCACGGCGGAAGCGTCGGCCCGCTGGCAACGGGGTGAAGGCAATCGCGTGGTTTTGGCCAGCAGCCGCACCTATTGGAGCATTGTGCGGGAAAACCTGTTTACCTTTTTGAACGGGGCTTTTGCCGCCATTGGTCTGGTGTTGACGTGGCTGGGCAATTACGGCGATGCTTTTTTGGTGGTGGTGGTGATTTTGGGGAGCCGTCGTCGTCAGCGTCTGCCAGGAAATTTGGGCCAAG
>JAAUUG010000193.1 GCA_012031195.1 Oscillatoriales cyanobacterium SM2_1_8 | reverse complement strand
TAACCTGGAAATTAGCGAACGCCAGCGTACCGGGGTTTCCCAACTCAAGGTCGGCTACAACAAAACTTTTGGCTACTATCTTAGCCTGCCCCGTTCCAAGGCCGACAAGGCTCCCGCCGATTACCTCCGCAAGCAGACCCTCACCGGAGAGGAGCGCTACATCACCCCCGAACTTAAAGAACGGGAAACCCGCATCCTCACGGCCAAAGACGACCTCAACCAGCTCGAATACGAAATCTTCAGCGAGATCCGCAGCCGCGTGGCCGAAAACGTTCAAGCTATCCGCGAGGTGGCCAAAGCGATCGCCGCCCTGGATGTCTTAGCCGCCCTGGCTGAAGTGGCCATTTATCAAGGCTACTGCCGCCCCCCAAATCCTCGGCGATCGCACCTTGGAAATCCTGGACGGCCGTCATCCGGTGGTGGAGCAGACCCTCGGTGCGGGCCGGTTTGTACCCAACTCCACCCGCCTCGGCCATCCCTTGGAAGCAGGCGATCGCCCCCCAGTCCTCGCCGGTCAAGCCGTCGATCCAGGCGCCGCCGGGGGTGGGAACCGCGGCTGCACCGTCGTGAAGGTTCCCCGCCAACCACAGGGATCCCGCATCCACCGTCAACCATTTTTCCGCCTCCGAGAACCGCACCGTGGGGCGCTGGGCCGTGAGATCGGGCAACACTTCCCACCGCAATGCCAGCAATTGCTTGTAAAAGTCGAGCAAATCCCGGTGGGGGGTCTGCTGCCGCAATTCCCAATGGAGCTTGCTGCGCTGGAAGGTCTCGAGGCTCTGGGGATCGGGGACTTCTCCTGCCGTGTGAAACGCCGCAAATTCCCGCTGGCGCCCGGCCCGCACCCCCTCAATCAAATCCGGATCGCTGTGGCTGGTGAAGTACAAGAAGGGCGCGGTCTCGCCATATTCTTCGCCCATAAACAACAGCGGCAGCCCCGGGGTCAAAATCGTAAAGGCCGCCGCCAGTTTTTGGGCCGCCAACCCCACCCCATGGCCGAGGCGATCGCCCAGCATCCGGTTGCCCACTTGGTCATGGTTTTGGTTGGCGATGACAAACTGGACGGGGGGCAAATCCCCGGCCCAATTGCCGTGAAACCGTTGGCGGTGGGGGGCATACCGCCAATCGTAGACAAAGCCCGCCTTGATCGCCTTGGCCAAATCCGCCACCTGGCCAAAATCGGCGTAATACCCCTGCCGTTCGCCGGTGAGCAGGGCATGCAAGCTGTGGTGGAAATCGTCGCTCCACTGGGCGTGCAATTGATATCCCCCCTGGTGCCAAGGCCGCAACAGGCGGGAATCGTTGAGGTCGCTTTCGGCAATCAAATAATGGGGTTTGCCTACGGTCTCGCTGAACACCGCCACCTGTTCGGCCAATTCCTGCAACAAATGCTTGCCGCCAAAATCGTAGATCGCGTGCACCGCGTCCAGCCGCAACCCGTCCAGGTGAAACTCCCGCAACCAAAACAAGGCGTTTTCCAGCACGTAGGCCCGCACCCCGTCGCTGTGGGGCCCATCGTAATTCAGGGCGTTCCCCCAAGGCGTCCGGTAGCGATCGGTGAAGTAATGCCCCAATCCCCACAAATAATTGCCTTCGGGGCCCAGATGGTTGTACACCACGTCCAAGACCACCGCCAAACCCAGCCGGTGGCAGGCGTCCACAAACTGTTGCAGGGCTTTGGCCCCCCCATAGGAGTTTTGCACGGCAAAGGGATACACCCCGTCGTACCCCCAATTGCGATCGCCCGGGAACTGGGCCACCGGCATCAGCGCCACCGCCGTAATCCCCAAATCCACCAAATCCTCCAGCCGCCCTTGGGCTGCCGCCAAGGTGCCCGCCGGCGTAAAGGTGCCCACATGCAATTCATAAAAAACATATTCAGCCAACGGTCGATTCGACCAGCCCTGGTCTTGCCACGGAAACGTCAAATCCACCACCGCCGAAGCGGCGTGGGGCCCCGCCGGCTGGCCAAACGAAGCGGGGTCGGGAATTTCGGCGGTGCGATCGCCCAAATCCACCGCCAACCGGTAGGGGGTCTCCGGCATTGCCTCCAGGATGTCCACCTGCCAATAGCCGCCGCCCAGGGCCGCCATCGGTACCCGGCGATCGGGCAACACCACCGCCACCGCGATCGCTTGGGGCGACCAAAACCCGAATCGGCAACCCAAACCGACTTCGTAACGCGCACCTATGTTCATAAAAAGCACCTATAAGATTTTGCGGGAAACGTCGTTGCGTCGGGGCTTCTCTGGATGTATAACAGAATTTGAACCATTGTGCAGGGCCCGGCCATGGCAACCGTTTTGCTGGTATGCGAAAACATCGAGCGCAGCAGCCTGTGGCAAGCCGCGTTGTTGGCGCAGGGGGTGCAGGTGGAGGTGGCGGCCAGCGATACCCCCTTGGTGCCGTTTTTGCAGGGGCGGGCGGATCAACCCGATGCGGTGTTGGTGGACATGACGGTGCGATCGCCCGATGGCAATTCGTTGCAGGCCAGCGATCTCTGCCGCTGGGCCAAAACCCAAGCCGTTGCGCCGAAAATTTTTGTGCTCAACGACAAGACCGATACGGCGATCAAGGAAGCGGAGCAGCGGTGGGCCACCCGCCAAGGGGCCGAAGCCATGTTGCCCCGACTCTCCGGTCAAAACTTGCCCACCGTGCTCCCCCAAGTGTTGGCGGTTTTGGGCCTGCTCTACGATCCCGGCCAAGCCCAGGGTTTGGTGGATACCCAAATTGCCCCTACCCCCCGCCGCCTCGAAGAACCCACCGGCCTGCAGCCCACCGATGCCGCCGGTTACTTCCGGGCGGGGTTGGAGCGCTACCAACGCGGCGACTACCAAGAGGCCCTGAACGCTTTTTATGAGGCGGTGCGGCGGGATGCGGCCCTCGTCGAAGCCCATCGCCTGCGGGGGGAAATTTACCTCAAGTTGGGCAACATCGATAAGGCGATCGCCTCCCTCGACAAGGCGATCGAAGTCGATCCCAAATCCGTCGTCAGCTATTGCAGCCGCGCCGGGGTGCGCTACCGCCTGGGGGATAACCAGGGGGCGATCGCCGATGCCAACCAAGCCCTGAAGCTCGATCCCCAGTGCGCGATCGCTGCCAACGAACGGGGACTGGCCAAGCTGGCCTCCGGCGACGAACGGGGAGCCCTTCAGGATTACAATACCGCCATAAAACACAATAAAAACTTTGCCCAAGCCTACAACAATCGCGGCACCCTGCGGGCGACCCAAGGGGATTTGAACGGGGCGTTGGCCGACTATGCCCAAGCCCTCCGGGCCGACCCCAACTTCGCCGATGCCTACTACAACCGGGGCAACGTCTACAGCGATCGGGGCGAGTTTGCCAAGGCGATCGCCGATTACAACGAGGCCCTGCGCGCCAACCCCAAATTTGCCCAAGCCTATGGCAACCGGGGCATTGCCCACTACGAAACCGATCGCCCCAAAGAAGCGATCGCCGACACCCGCCAAGCGATCGAGCTGTTTCGCCAAATGGGGGACGAAACCGCCGCCAAACAGGCCGAAGAGGTTTTGAAACAGATGGCTTAGGGGTGGTTTGGATCCCTATACCCTGGTGGGAGAGGGCGGGGGTGAGGGGGGACCGAAGACCGGGAGCCGGTTATATGGCTGTACAGGACTTATAGTCAATTTAATTAAAAATGGCGCGACTACGATTGTTTTGATTGCCTTGACTCCCCTCTCCGCGCTGGGAGAGGGATTGGGGGTGAGGGCGAGACTGTCGCAAACACATTTGAAACAACTATACGTATTTTGATTGGGGAAGTGCTGTGAGAAGGGAGTTTGAGGGCGGAGCCCTCAAGTGGGCTACGCCCCACACCCCACTTAGGGTCAGGGGTTTTATGGTCATTTAATTAAAAATGACACGGTTTTTTCTTGCCCAACGCAAGTCCAATAGAACCAATAGGGGGCTTCGCCCCTGCGACCCGTTCCGTTTTGTCTCACCGCCATGCAAAACAGCTATCGCTCGTCCCGTCAGGAAGGGACAATCGCCTCGGCAAAGGCTTGGGCGATCGCGGCGGTGACCTCCTCCACGCATTGGCGGGCGGCGGGGCGGCTGCTTTGGTACACCCCGTAGCGGGCCGTCAGATCGATGGGGTGACCGGCCGTGAGGCGACCGCAGCGAGGCCCCAGGTAGGGCACGGTTTGGCCATAGGGTTTGCCTTGGATGCGATCCAGGGATTGGCCCAGCAAAAGCAGGGTTTCGGCGAACCGGGTCGCGGTGGGATGTTCGAGCACGTAGGTACCGGTAATGGCGCGCACGCTTTCCGCCAGCCGCATGTGACCGTTGGCCGCTTCGGCATCCTGGGCCAGGCGATCGCCCAGACCCCGACCCAACACCCCATGGGACAAGACTTCGGCATGATCTTCGCGGAACACCCGTTCCCAAATCGTGCTTTCCAGTCGCCGACACCGATCCATGATGGTGCCCCGGCTGTTGGTGGCAAAGTAGCTTTCGGCGACCCGCAGCAAGAAATCCCGGAGCCATTCGACTTGGGCCCCGAGGGCCGCCCCAGCCGGCAAAGGCGGCGGCGCCAGGTGACCGTAAAACCGCTGGTAGTGTTGCCCGACGTAGTTCATCACGTAGGCCCCCAACCCAAACAACCGCTGGTACAAAGCCTGTTCGGGAGCTGCCATCCGGTCGCCAAGGTTGGCGGCGATCGCCTGGGCCGCCTGGTACACGGGATCGGCGGGGTGCACCCTGCTTGGTGTTCCAATTGGGTGAGGTAAGCGGCCAAACGGGGCCAGATGTTGCCTTCATAAAGATATTGAAAGGTGATGGGCACGATGTACACCCGTTCGGCACGGTTCGCCTTGGCCAGGTCTTCCACCGTCCAAAACCCCAGTTGGGCCGTGCCCAGTTCCAATTGCCCGATCGCCTCGCTGTGGTGATTGGTGCCGCCTTCGGGGGCGATCGCCAGGGGGAATTCGCCGTGGAGCAACAGTTCCCGCATGGTTTTGAGGGCGGCCCGATCGAGGGTGCCCCGCCGTACCGAAATGCCCCCCAGCCGGGGGAACAGCCATTCCACGTACCCGCCCGCCCACAGAGGAATGCCGCGATCGTAGGCAAAATAGGTGTGGGTAGGTTGGGGCAGGGCCACCCCCATTTCGCGGGCCGCTTGGGGCAACGCCCGCGACACCAAATGCATCAACAAAAACGGATCGTCGCCGGTGGAAGGATGGCGAAATGCCAGCAAATACCGGGCTTTCTGCGCCGCAAATTCCGCCGCCACCGGCACCAGGCGATCGAGGTGATGGGATTCCACCCGGCCCAAGCCACACCGCCAGCGGACCCAGAGGGGCAACACCGGCTTCAAGGCACGGCGGAGACGGGGGGGCAAACCGGGGGGGACAAATGGGGCCAAGGGGGGGCATCATGGTGGTGAGGGAAACAGCCATCGCAGTCGCCAATTTGAAGGTGGCTTTACTATGGCAGTTTCCTAGGCGATCGCCCTGTGGGGCAGACACTTTGGGCACCGTCTCCCAAGGCCAGGGGCAAAGTGATACCTTTAGCTTGATTTGCAATGTAGCCGCTGTGGACGTATTGGCGCAGTTTCGTGCCCGGTATCCGGGGGGCAGCATCCATACCGAAATGTTGCCCAAGGTTGACGGCTTGCATGTGGTGCGGGCCACCGTGGCCGACGGCGATCGCCCGTTGAGTACGGCCCTGGGCACCGATAGCCATCTGGAGGTGGCCGAGGAACGAGCCGTGGAACGGGCCCTGCGCTTTGTGGGTCTGGACGCGAACGAGTCGCCGCACCGCAGCGGGGTCGAAGCCATCGGCACGGCCACCTTGACCCCCAGCTACAGCGGACGCCCGGCTTTGCCCGAGTCCTATGCCGAAACCTTGGTGCCGGAACCGGCCTACACCCCGTTGCCCCTGGAAGAACTGTTGCCGCCGGAACCGAAACCGGAAGCCAAGCCCAAAAAGAAAGCCCCCCCTGCCCTGCCCGAAGAGCCCCTCGATCTGTCCGACATCATCAGCCAAACCGATGTGGAATGATGCGTTTGGGGTGGACCACCAGCCAAG
>JAAUUG010000192.1 GCA_012031195.1 Oscillatoriales cyanobacterium SM2_1_8 | reverse complement strand
GCAAATAGGCTGGCGCTGCGAAACCGCAGTCCCATTGGGCACGCTCTCGCCAAAACCGGCACAGTACCCGGGCAGGTACTTTTTTGCACCGTGTCCATCAACACCACCCGCACCGTCCGCTGCACTTGCCCAGTCCCGCCGCAGGTGCCGCAGGTATTGGGCAACACCAACGATTGCCCCAAGCCGCCGTCGGCGGTGCTCCAGATCTTCACCGTCCGCCGCACCCCAGCCGTCAACACCCGTTCGCTGCCCGATAGCGCCGCCAAATACGAAATGCCCGTGGAATGGGTCTCAAAGGCCGCCACCGTCTGCCAAGTTTCCGTAACCTCCCGCAGCGGCGGCAACGTCAGCAAATCCACTTCTTCGACCACAGTGCTCCCGTTGCTGGTGAATTCCTCGCGCATCTGCGTGCCAAGGTCTTCCAGCAACGAACTCAGCAACTTTTCATCGTCCACCTGCGTAGAGGGCGGCGGTTCGACCGTAGAACGAAAATCGGCCAAAATTGCGTCCAGGTTGTCGTCCTCTTCTACTGCCAAGTTGCCTGCCGCCGTCCCCGCTGCGATCGCCACGGCGGGGGCCTCAACCCGGACTTCCTGCAAAAACGATTCGATAAATTCTTCGTCCGACACCCCCGCCGGTTCCGGCAACTGTGGCGGTGGTTTGCGCAGCCGCTCGATGTCCTGCAACATTTCTTCGGCCCGACCGTAGCGATCGGCGACTTCTTCTTTGAGCAGCTTGTTCAGCACATAAATCAGGGCATCGCTGATGGGTTCCCGGAGAAACTTTTGCCACTGCGGCAGCCAACTAAACCCATACTTGATGAACACCCGGTGGGGCGAAACCCCCCGTCAACAAATGAAAAATCGTGGTTCCTACCCCATACAAATCGCTGGCGGGATACACCTTGCCTTCGGTGAGCAATTCCATGGCCATATACCCCGGCGAACCAATGGTGGTGCCGCTTTGCTGCGGTGACGTGACGGACTGCAACAGTTTGGCCACGCCAAAATCAATGAGTACGGGCAACCCATCGGTTTGGCGGCGAATGATGTTTTCGGGTTTGATGTCTCGGTGAATGACGTTGCGCGCGTGCACAAATTGCAACACCGGCAACATATCGGACAGCAATTTCCAAGTTTTGGCTTCCGAAAAGGGCCCTTCGCCCTCCAGCTCTTGCTGCAATGTTTTGCCGGCTACAAATTCTTGAACCAAGTATTGCCGGTTGTCTTGGCTAAAGTAGGCCATCAACGTCGGAATTTGTGAGTGCTCTCCCAACTCGTAAAGCCTGACCGCTTCTTGATTGAACAGCTCTACCGCTTTGTTGATGGCTTCGGTGCCCAGCAGTTGGGGCAAAAATTGCTTGATGACACAGGTGGCCCCCAGGCGATCTTCGTCGATCGCCCGGAAGGTTTTGCCAAATCCGCCCTGCCCCAGCACCCGGAGGGCTCGGTACCGCCCCCGCAGCAACAACGGCGAACCGCAATTGGCGCAAACCGTGGCTTTGTCGATGTTTTGCGGGCGATCGCAGTCGGGGTTCAGGCAATAGCTCATGGGGCGTAGCCGTCTCGGTATTCCCTATTCTCCATCAAAACTCCCAAGATCACCCAACTTCCCCTTGGGTCAGGGTCCTTCGTTCCTAACGCAGGCGGAGGGCCGGCTCTTCAAACAATTCGCCAAACATTGGCGTGCTCAGGTAGCGCTCCCCGAAACTGGGCTGGATCGCCACCACCAACTTGCCGGTGTTTTCCGGGCGTTTGCCCACCACCAATGCGGCCGCCAGGGCCGCCCCCGCCGAAATCCCCGACAAAATCCCTTCTTCGCGAGCCAACCGCCGGCCGTAGGAAAACGCCTGTTCGTCGGTCACAGCCACCACTTCATCAATCAAGCCGGTGTCCAAAACATCGGGCACAAATCCGGCCCCAATTCCCTGAATTTTGTGGCCGCCGGGATGGCCCCCCCCCAACACCGGGCTGGCCGATGGCTCCACGGCGATCGCCCGAAATTCCGGTTTGCGAGCTTTGAGGACGGACGCCACCCCCGTCAAGGTGCCGCCGGTGCCCACCCCCGAAATCAAGATGTCCACCGTCCCTTCGGTGTCTTCCCAAATCTCTTCAGCGGTGGTTTCTCGATGAATTTTGGGGTTGTCGGGGTTCCGGAATTGTTGCAACATGAACGCCCCCGGTACCGTCTGCGCCAGTTCCTCGGCCCGGGCGATCGCCCCCCGCATCCCCTCCTTGCCAGGGGTCAATTCCAACATCGCCCCGTAGGCCCGCAACATCGCCCGCCGCTCCAAGCTCATGGTGTCGGGCATGGTCAAAATGAGGCGGTACCCCTTGGCGGCGGCCACCATGGCCAAGGCAATGCCCGTATTCCCCGACGTCGGTTCGATCAACACCGTGCGATCGGGATGGATTTCTCCCCGCGCTTCGGCGCCCCGCACCATGCCATAGCCAATGCGATCTTTCACCGAGGCCGATGGGTTCATGCTCTCCAATTTCAAAACAATGCGGGCTCCACAGCCTTCGGCCGCCGGAATTCGGTGCAACGCAATCAGCGGTGTCCGGCCGATGCATTCGGTGATGTTGTTGGCAATGCGCATAGTCGGCTTGAAAAAATTTGGGTGGAGCCAATGTTAGCGCAATTTCCCGTCGGATTTTGCGGGATTGCCAGAATGGACTGGGGGCATACCGAGAGTCAGAAGGTTGTGAAGAATCACCGTGCTGCGGGGTCTAATGAAAAACAACTTAATGAAAATTAGTGAAAAACAAAAGGTACCTGCCAAGTTTGCCAGTTTTCTTGGTTGAAGGGCGGTTGCCAGTGGGCGATCGCTTGGTGCTCCAGGCGGCGGCGGGCCGGTGCCAAGGTCGGCACATCCCACCAAAAAGCGAAGGTCAAGGTCAAAGGCAAATTGTGGCCCTGATGGCACTGCCGGTAGCGAGCGATGTACCGTTTGCAGTCGTGGGTACCCTGCCAGCGTTGGTGGAGGGCACCGGTTTGCCCAATGTAAAGCACCGCCGGCAAAGCCCCGTCCAACACAAAATAAATACAGGGTTCCCCCCGATCGCCCCGGTGTTGGTAAAACTCTTCGGGGTGGGGGGGCAAACCCCAGGGATCCGGTAGGGTCGGTGCCGGCGTCCCAAACAAATCCGTTTGCTGGGGGGGAGCCGCCGCCCGCAGCGCCGCCTGAAAGCGCGCCACCCGTTGTTGCCAGGCAACCAAGGCTTCCCGAGTGAGGGCCGGTTGGGTGGTTTCTGGGGTTATGGCCTCGGGCAGCCCTGCAAACAGGTGGCCTTGACGGAAGGGGGTTGGGTTCACGCCACCGCAAAAGCGCGATCGAGGAGGGGTTGCAACTCACCCCGTTGGTGCATTTCCATCACGATATCGCAACCGCCGATGAATTCCCCCGCCAGGTAAACCTGGGGAATGGTGGGCCAGTTGGAAAATTCTTTGACGCCCTGCCGCAACTCGGGATCGTCCAAGACGTTGTGGGCCTCAAACGGATAGCCGGAAGCTTTCAACACTTGCACCACGGCATTGGAAAACCACACTGCGGGAAATCAGGGGTGCCTTTCATGTACACCACAATTTTGCTGTTTTGAACCTGACCTTCGATTTTGGTCTGCATCATTACGTTCATGGCGCTCTTGGGTTTGCGACTGTTCCGTATTGTATAGCAGGTGCCCCCGGGCCACGGGAAGCTCGGGTTAGGGAGACCCTTCCACCAGCAAATCGGGGAAAACCGCCGGCTCTTCAAAGGATTGTTGCATTTGCGCCAGCAGGGTTTGCAAATAGGCCCGCAACTGTTGCAATTTCTTGACATTGGGACGGTAGGAGCCGTCGGTTTCCAGTTCAAACAGCCGGCCGCGGCACAATTCGGCCCCCAGCGCCGGATCGGCCGCCACGATCGCCCCTTCCGGCTCCAACCAGGGCAGCAACCCCCTGGGCATTTCCCCCTGCAGCAAATCCAAGATGCGATCGCGGCAGGTTTTGATGTTGATGCCACGGGCCTGCAATTGTTGCAACAACCGGTTCACATGAAACGGGGTTTTGGGGTTCAGGCGGCAAATTTCGTACAACAAAAAGTAATCGGAGTATTGTTGCCGGCCCAAGTCCAGCAGGTGTCGGTAGCGGGGGGCGACCGCCAAGCCGCTGGCCAAGGCGGTTTCATCGAGGGCAAAGCGCTCGGTTTGGGGGAATTTTTGTTGCAACCAGTTCAGGAGGGTGGGTTGATGGCTGGTTTCGCCGGTGAGCCAAATTTGGGCCACGTCTTCGGCCAACAACCCGGAGGTGCTCAGCAACAAATTGATTTCGCGGTTGATGCGCTGCACATAGGGCTGCAAAATCTGGCTGTCAAATTCTCGCCGCAACACCACCACGGGCATTTCGCCCACGGTGCCCCGCCACTCGGTGAGGTGGGGATTGGCGGTGAGGGTCATTTTCACGGTTTCGGCCGCCAACAACAGGTCGCGACCGCTTTGACCTTGGTGGAGGGCCTGGCGCAATTGGGCCCGACGTCCTGGATCGGCCTCGCCGGGATTGGGCAAGGTCAAACCGTCCAATTGACAGGGATCGCTCGATTCGAGGGCGATCGCCGCCAATAGGGGTACAACAATCGGGCCGCAATGTCTTCGTTGAGACCGCTGCCGCCATAGTCCAAGCCACGGGTACCCACCAGCGGCCGTTCGGGCCCCCGCGCCAACAACAATTGGGTGGAGAGGGTGCCCGCGTCCAAAATCAAGACCGGATAGCTCAAATCGGGCCGCGTGTGCAACAGATGCAAAAACAGCGCCAACGGTTGCTCCACGGCGATCGCCCGTTCGCTGCTGGCCACCAACCCGGCCCGCAACAAGGCTTCGCGGAGGTTGACGGCATAGGTATCCGGCCAATCGGTGGGAATGCCAAAAGCCACCCCGGCGATCGGCGGCAAACTCTCGGGCAGACGGGGATGGGCGGCTCCGTTCCCCAATCGCGTCAACAACAGCTCGACCCCCTGCCGCAGGGTCTGCAAATCGACGGCGCGGGACGGCGACCACTGCACCACCGGTTGCCAAGCGTTGCCGCTGCGGTAGGGCACCCCCATCCGCAACAATTGGGTGTATTCGCTCAGCAGACCCACCTCGGGATGGCTGATTTGGTTGGGCAAAGCGGCCATTTCTTCGATCGTGAGGGAATACACTTTGCCAACGGCAACGTTGCCCAAAGCGGCTTGAACCGTGCGTTGCCCAAAATCCAACCCCAAAAACCAGGGATCGGTGGCGCTGTAGGTGTCCAATTCCGGCTGGATCCGGTCTTCGATGTGGAGAACGGTGCTGGCTTCGGGATCGGCGGCCCACAGGGCGGGAATGGTTTCCAGTTCGGTGGTGATCTCCACCACCGCGGGCAAGGGTTCGCGATCGACGATTTCAGCAAAATCCTCGGCGGTCACGTCGTCGGCAAAACGGTTCAGTTTGTCGTGATCGATCGCCGGCGCTGCGGTCAGCAATTCGTCCAAGTCCTCGGGAAAGGCTTCGGGCAACGTGGCCGGCACGGCTTCCCCAAGTTCCAACAAGGTCTCGGCCAAATCGCCGTCCTCCCAGTCGAACTGCTCCCGCTTGGGCAATTCGGGATCGGTCAAGTTGTGCAACAGGTTGTCCAACTCGCTGTCCAATTCCCGATTCATCGCCGCATCGGCCGAGCTCATGGCAGAATCGGTGGGTTCGGTCAAATCCAACAAAGCGTCCAAATCGTCGGCATCGGGCAGGGCTTCCCCCAATTCGGCGATCGAGGTGCCCACGGCACCCTCGGTCAACAAACCATCCAAGTCGTCGGCCGCGGTGGCCGTGTCTTCGTTTTCCAGGCTGCCCATGGTTTCCGGGGCCAAGGGTTCTGCTTCCAAAAACAGATTGGCTTCCAAGTTTTCCATGGACTCCGGTTCCAAGGGTTCCGGTTCTGAGAACAAATCGGCTTCGAGGCTGTCCGTGGGTTCCGGCTCCAAGAACAACTCGGCTTCGAGGTTGTCCATGGACTCCGGTTCCAAGGGTTCCGGTTCTGAAACAAATCGGCTTCCAGGTT
>JAAUUG010000191.1 GCA_012031195.1 Oscillatoriales cyanobacterium SM2_1_8 | reverse complement strand
GACGTGGCGATCGCGGGGGCACCTGGGCATTTTGCTGGGGGCGGCCTTGGTGCAGGCGGGGGTGGCGGGTGCTGGTCTGCGAGGCGGGGGCGTTGCAGGGCCGGATTCAGGAATGGAACCTATCGCGGGGGGAGCTGCAGCGCTTTTTGGCATTGGGTTTGCTCACCGCGGCCGAAGCCGAAACGGTCGTGGCCACCGAGTACGAACGGGGGCGGGTGCGGTTTCACGGCGGCATCGATCTGTGGGTGACCGATGTGCTGAATTTGGGGGTGTCACCGGCCCGATTGTTGGCTTTGTTGAAGCAAAAATTTCTGGATGGGGGCGGCATTTTGCAGGAAGGGTCGCCGTTTGGGGGGGCCACCGTCCACCGCCGCAGCGTGACGGTTCAGGTCGGGACAGAGACCACCACGGCCCGGTTGCTGGTGGATGCCATGGGGCACTTTTCGCCGATCGCCCGCCAAGCCCGCCAGGGCGATCGCCCCGACAGCGTTTGCCTGGTGATGGGGGGATGCGCCCAAGGGTTGCCGGCCGAACCTTGGGGGGATGTCCTCGCCACGATCGCCCCCATCGAAGACGGTCTGCAGTATTTCTGGGAAGCGTTTCCGGCCCAAGACGGACGCACCACCTACCTTTTCACCTATGCCGACACCCATCCCGATCGCCCGACCTTTGCCCAACTCTGGCAGCGCTACGCCGCGACCATGCCGGCCTACCAAGCCGCCGATCCGGAGGCGATCGCCATGAAACGGGTGTTGTTCGGCTTTTTTCCCTCCTACCGCCGGAGCCCTTTGACCTATCCCTGGGGCCGGGTGCTGGCGATCGGCGACAGCAGCGGCCAACAATCCCCCCTCAGTTTTGGCGGGTTTGGGGCCATGGCGCGCCACCTGCCCCGGTTGGTGATGGGGGTCGATGAACTGCTGCGGGCCGATGCCCTCACGGCCGCCGATTTGGGTTGGGTGCAGCCCTATCAACCGGGACTGGCCAGCACTTGGCTGTTTAACCGCACCATGACGGTGCCGCCCCAAGCCCCCTGGCCCCCCCAACGGGTAAACGCGACCCTCTCGGCCGCCTTTGCAGCCCTCGCCCAAGGCGGCGATCGCCGGTTGCAACCGTTTTTGCAGGACGTGGTGCAGTTTGGCCCCCTCACCGCCACCATGGCCACCATGGCTTGGCAAAACCCGGCGATCGTGGCCCAAGCCATCCAGCAGGTTGGGGCCCTCGATTTGGGCCGCTGGTTTGGGCACTACCTGGCCCTGGGCTCCTACAGCCTCCTCGATCGCCTCAGCGATCGGCTCCCCGCTTTCCGCGAGCCCACCAACCTCTACGGTCACCTCTGGCAAGCGGCCTGGCGCTACGGCTCCGGTCGCGATGCCCTGACCCCCATCGGGCACAATGTAGAAGGTAACGAATTGTAACAACCATGCGGGCGTTGGTGATTGGGGCGGGAATTGGCGGGTTGACGGCGGGGGCGTTGCTGGCCCAGCGCGGTTGGCAAGTCACGGTCTGCGAGCAAGCGGCGGTGGTTGGGGGATGTGCCTCCACCTTTCGCCGTCAGGGGTTTGGGTTTGATGTGGGGGCTACCCAAGTGGCCGGCTTGGAGCCGGGGGGCATTCACCACCGCCTGTTTGGGGAGTTGGGGGTGGCTTTGCCGGAGCATCATCCGTGCGATCCGGCCTGCGCGGTGTTTTTGCCGGGCGAGACCGAGCCCATCTCGGTTTGGCGCGATCCGGTACGATGGCAAGCCGAACGGCAGCGCCAATTCCCGGGCAGCGAGCCCTTTTGGCAATTTATGGCGGAGTTGTTTGCGGTGGGGTGGCGGTTCCAGAGCCGCGATCCGGTGCTGCCCCCCCGCCACGGATCGGGCTTGGTGGCGGTTGCTGCGGGCCCTGCGCTGGGAGACTTTGGGCACCGCTCCCTACACGTTGGCGACGGTGGGAGATGCCCTGCGCGGATTTCGGTTAGAGGGCGATCGCCGGCTGCGGGCGTTTTTGGATCTGCAACTCAAGCTCTATTCCCAAGTCAATGCCGAGGAAACGGCGCTGTTGTACGGCGCGACGGCCCTGGGGGTTTCGCAGGCACCGCGGGGTTTGTCCCATTTGCAGGACAGCATGCAGGCCTTGGCCGATGGTTTGGTGGCGGCCCTGCAGCGCCATGGCGGGGAATTGCGGCTGCGGTGTCGGGCCGAGGCGATCGCGCCAAGGACAGACCCCAAGTGTTGTGGCACGATCGGCGGACGGGGGAAACCTGGTGGGAAACCGCCGATGTCGTGGTGGCCAACCTACCGGTGCAAAACTTGGTACGGTTGTTGGGGGAATTTGCACCGGCGGGGTATCGACGACGGGTGCAGCAATTGCCGCCGGGATCGGTGGCGTTTGTGACCTATTTGGGGGTAAACCGGGCGGCGATCCCGGCGGGGTGTCCGCCCCATCTGCAACTGGCCGATACTTGGCACGACTACGAACGATCGCTTTTTGTGTCGGTGAGCCAACCGGGGGACGGTCGCGCCCCCGCAGGCATGGCCACCATCACCGCTTCCGAATTTAGCCGACCGGAATTGTGGTGGGGCGAAACCGACTACCGTGCCCAAAAACAGGCTTACCTGGAGGAGGCGATCGCCCGTCTCGGCCGTTATTTTGCCCTTGCCGGCAACATCGTGCACGCCGAGGCAGGTACCCCCCGCACCTTTGCCCGATACACCGGCCGCGATGGCGGGGTGGTGGGAGGCGTAGGCATGAGGGTTTCGGAATTCGGCCCCTTCGGCTTGGCCAACCGGACGCCGGTACCCCACGTGTGGCTGGTGGGCGACAGCACCCATCCCGGGGAAGGCACCGCCGGCGTCAGCTATTCCGCCCTGTCCTTGGTTCAACAATTGGCCGGATCGTCCACCCACCTTCAGAAGTAGCCCATGGCCGAAATCGAACAAATGGGGTTGTTTGGCGCTCCCCCAACTTCCCCGCCGCCTCCTGCCACGTTTGCCGATTTGGATGCCCTCAAATCGGCCGCCCTCGCCTGTCAAAAGTGCCCATTGGCGGCTACCCGTACCCATGTGGTGGTGGAGCGGGGCCACCGCCAAGCCCGGCTCATGGCGATCGGCGAAGGGCCCGGCCAAACCGAAGACGAAACCGGTCTGCCCTTTGTCGGCAAAGCCGGCCAACTCCTCGATAAAATTTTGGGCGCCGTGGGATTTGACGAAACCAACACCTACATTTGCAACGTGGTCAAATGCCGCCCCCCGGGCAATCGCGTTCCCACCGACGAAGAAATGACCGGGTGTCGCCCCTATCTGCTGGAGCAAATTCGGCTGATCGATCCGCCGATCGTGTTGCTGTTGGGGGCCACCGCCCTGCGCGGCGTCACCGGCAGCCGGGACAGCATTACCAAGGTGCGGGGGCAATGGCGATCGTGGCAAGGCCGTTGGGTGATGCCCCTGTTCCACCCGTCCTACCTCCTGCGCAACCAAAGCCGCGAACAGGGCAGCCCCAAATGGCTTACCTGGCAAGACATCCAAGCCGTTCGTGCCAAATACCTGGAATTGACGTGAGTTCGCTGGGGAAAAACCCGCTCCCAGTCTTGGCTGGGCCCTCACCCTCCTGCGGCAGGCTCAAGAAACAGGGAGAGGGAGCCCAAACAAATTGGATGCCCCTCCGCCGAGAAGGGGTGAGGGGAAAATATAGTCATTTCAAATGTGTTTGCGACAATCTTGCCCTCACCCCCAGCCCCCATTGAGGGAGAGGGGAGTAAAGGCAATCAAAACAACCGTAGTCGCGTCACTTTTAATTAAATTAACTATAAACCAAGTCAAATCGATCGAGTTGCACATCGGAAAAGGCGGCAATCATCACCGCTCCCTCTCCGAAACGCCGGGCCAAGATGGTGTTGGGCACCCCGCTGGTATCGCCGTCGCGATGCTGCAAAAACGTGGCGTTGCGGTTGTCCAACCAGGTGCTGGCATCTTCTACAAAAAAGTAGTCGTCGGGGCTACCGTTGACCACGACCCGATCCTGTCCCGGCTCAAAATCCCAGATCACCGCAAAACCCTCCCCCGCCTGCAACCCGTAGGCGTTGTTCAAAACAAAACGATCGGCGCCGGGGCGCCCGTAAACTGATCCATTTGCCCCGAGGCTCCGATCAGGGTGTCGTTGCCCAAGCCGCCGTATACCCAGTCGGGGCGATCGCCACGGGCCGCAAATTCCAGGCGATCGCGGGGGGTGGCACCAACCTGCGGGAAGGCCAAATGGTGATACACCCCGCCGTTCACCGTCAAAGCCGGGCGATCGCCCTGGCCCAAAAATACATAATTTCCCCCCACCAAGTCGGCAAAGCCATCGCCGTTTACGTCTCCGGCCGGCTTCAGCACAATCGACCCCAGCGGGAGGGAATCGGGGGTGCCCACCACCACCCCGTTGCGGTCTGGCAAAAGGCTGCCGCCAAACAATACTTGGTTCTGGTTCCGGGTGGTGTCGTTGTCGGACGACAGGTCGTACACCAGAATATCCGCCAGACCGTCGCCGTTGAAATCCCCCATGTTTTGCGCTCCGGTTTGGATACCGAGGGTTCTGCCCAGGTTGTAGAATCCCGGCACCGGGAACCCCTCCTCGGGCGATCGCCAACCCTCCGGCTGCCCCAAGGTCAAAAACGAGTCGGTCACCCGCGGGCATCGGCCGCAGGGGGCCAAAGGAGTGCTGTGGGACAGCAGATCGATCCGCCCATCGCCGTTGAAATCAAACCGGTCTTGCACGGCGCCCGACAGGAAGAAATCGGCCTGAGCGATCTCGATTTGGGACAGCCATTCGGTTTGGCCGTAGAAAATATGGCTTTCTTGTCCCAAGATGGTGCTTTCCAATTCTTCAACCACCACCAGTTCGTCCAGACCATCCTGGTTGAGGTCTTCCAGGAAGCCCAAGGCCGGGTAAGTCCGAGACCTCGAAGGTGGAACCATCACCGGCGTCAGGCGACCCGAATCCATCGCCGCCGGGTAGCTGCTTTGGGAAAACAAAATCCAGTCGCCACGGTCGCTGCCCAAAAAAAGCTCGCTGCGACCGTCGCCATTGAGGTCACCGCCACCGCCAACAACGGTGTGCCCCGGAATCCGAAAGCCGTTGCTGCCATCCAACCCCTCCGGATCGATCGCCCCTGGCAAACCCTGGCGGCGCCCAAAAACCACATAGCTCCCCGTCGCCGTATTGACCGCCAAGTCTGCCAGCCCATCCCCGTTCACGTCCCCCGCGAAATCGGTGGCTACCAACCCCGGCAGGGAAAACCCCGTGCTGCCGTTCAAGCGGCCGGGATTGGCCGGCAGGTTGCCCAGGCTTAGCCCCCCGGGCGGGTTGAACCAGACGTAGCTCGCCTGCCCGGGCGGTGAAACCGTGGACGGAGAAATGACAAAATCTTGCCACCCATCCCCATTCACATCGCCAATCAGTTGGAAGCTGGGGGAAGAGCTTTCATATTGGGGTCGCCCAAACGAGTCCCGAGGGATGGGCTGAGCGAGCGCCAGATCGATTTTCCAGTCGCCCGCCGGTGGGGTGGCCGCGGTGGTTGGAAAACCGGAGAAAACCACGGTGCGACCGCCTACCGCGCTGATGGAGCGGATCGCAATGGCCAAGCCTTCCGAGCCGTCCTGACGGAGATCGCCCACGGGAACGATGGAAGTGATTTGGGTTTGGGGGGCGCTGGTTGCAAACTCCCAACGGTTGAGGGCGATCGGAGATATCGGC
Organism: Oscillatoriales cyanobacterium SM2_1_8; assembly: GCA_012031195.1. Classification (GTDB taxonomy): domain Bacteria; phylum Cyanobacteriota; class Cyanobacteriia; order Pseudanabaenales; family Pseudanabaenaceae; genus UBA8156. The sequence continues at coordinate 342 of JAAUUG010000191.1, read as the reverse complement.
ATGGGAAAGCCTCCTGTAGGCACAGCCAAGATTGGGATGGAGTCGGGAAAATCTGGGTGGGATGACGCGCCATTTCCCAGGACGTTCCCCCGGTCGCAATGCCGCTTCTCCCTTCTGCAAGGCATTTCACCGCCAGTATCGCCCCGGCGTCGCCAGGCTTCGGGGTTGCCCACGGCGTCCTGTCCCCCTCTTCCCGGTTCCTAAGGGTGGGCTGCGCAAAGCCGAGGGAGAGCCAAAACCCCTTCTGGTTCCCCTTCGCCCTGCTGGACAAGTCAAGAAAACAACTCGGGGTTTCCAGCTCGGAGCTCGGCAGGTCAAGAAAATAGCTTGGGGTTTCCGAGC
>JAAUUG010000190.1 GCA_012031195.1 Oscillatoriales cyanobacterium SM2_1_8 | reverse complement strand
GAGCGCTCAGCCCGCAACGGCACAGCCCCAAACCCCCTTTTACGCCCATCGTCCGAACTTCCCCGAATATAGCTATAGTCATTTTAATTAAACTGATACAATTTTTTCCTGCCCACCGAAAGTCTAATAGAACCAATACGGGGGCTTCGCCCCTGCGACCCGAGTTGTTTTATCTCGTCGCTATGCAAAACAGCTATACAGGCGCATTCTTAATTAAATTGACTGTATATTTCCCCACAACCTCCTCGCAATTGGTCTCCTAAATCGCCAAAAGCCAGGGCAAAGCTACCAACAGCACCAAAAAGATCAAGGTAATGGCCAAAACCGGCAAAATTCGGTAGTACCACACAAACCGATCGTAACGCGAACGTTGGGCCGGTTGCCACTTGCCCCGCAGCCAGTACCAAACCCGAGAGCAGGGATCGAGCCCCCTAATTGCAGGAGGCTGCAACCGTCTTCCTGCAAAGCAAAAATGGCAGAGCAGCGATCGCACCCAAAGGCTTCGGTCAAGGCAATGGGCTTGAGGCAACCCCGCCGCCGACAAGGGCACGGATACTCACGCTCGATGTCGATCTTTTCGCAGTGGCTGGGGGGGCGCTCCATCGTATTGGGGCAGAGGACTTACCCCCAGTGTATCCCTACTCTTTGCGGGCGCCCAAGGCTTTATTCCAGGACTTTGTCAGGGGGCGCGATGGGCAGCGCCGCTTGGGTAGTGAGGGGCGCGGGCAGCCGCAACCAATCCGCCGATCGCACCGAATCCAACGATAGGGCAAACAAAGGGTTGGAAGCAATGCCGGCCACCCCGGTCACCGCCAAGGTCAACACCAACACCACCTGCAGCGGGCGCATGCCAAAGCCGCTCCAAGCAAAATTGCCGGTCGTGGGATAGCGTTGCACCGACACCGACATTTCCTGGGGTTCCTTCACCACCATCATTTCACCACCCGGATGTAGTAGTAGATGGAAATCACGCTGGTGACCAAAGACAAAATGACCAACCCGTAGGCCCCGGCCTGCCAACCGGCCCAGAAAATGTAAAGCTTGCCGAAGAAGCCCGCCAACGGTGGAATTCCCCCCAACGACAACAGGCACACGCTCAAACACAACGTCAACAACGGGTCTTTTTGATACAAGCCGCTGTACTCGTTGATGTCGTCGGTGCCCGTGCGCAGCGCAAAGGCGATCGCGCAGGCAAAAGCCCCCAAATTCGCAAACAAATACACAAACAAATAGAACAACATGCTGGCGTAACCCGCCTCGGTGTTCACCACCAGGGCCAGCATCACAAACCCCGCCTGCCCAATCGAAGAATAGGCCAGCATCCGCTTCAGGCTGGTTTGGGCCAAAGCCACCACGTTCCCCAGCACCAAGCTCAACACCGTCAGCACCACAAACACGTAGCGCCACTCGTCCGCCACCGCCGGGAAGGTCAAGGTCATAAAGCGCAACGCCAGGGCAAACCCCGCCACCTTCGAGCCGATCGACAAAAACGCCACCACCGGCGTGGGCGACCCTTCGTACACATCGGGGGTCCACTGGTGAAACGGCACCGCCGAGAGCTTGAAGGCAATGCCGCCGATCGAAAACACCATCGCCAACACCATCGCCAAATTGGCTTCTCCCATCTGGGCGGCGATCGCCGGCAAATTGGTTTCCCCCCCCCGACAACCCGTACAGCAAAGACATCCCGTACAGGAAGATGGCGGAACTGGAAGCTCCGATGAGCAGGTATTTTAGGGCCGCTTCGTTGGAGCGAGGATCGCGCTTGGCATAGCCCGCCAACAAATACGAGGAAATGCTCAGGGTTTCCAACGATACAAACACCATCACCAACTCTTCGGCCCCCGACAGGAACATCCCCCCCAACGTTGCCGCCAGCAACAGGGCCAGGTATTCCGCCAAAGAGACCCGAGCTTGTTCCAGGTAGCGCACCGCCAACGGCACCGCCAATGCTGCCGACAACGCCACGATCGCCCGAAACACAATGCTGATGCGATCGGCGTGGAAAGCATCGGCAAAAGCCAAGGTATTTTCGAGGCCGTTCCACTGCCAAGCCAAAAGGCCCGTAGCGACCAGCAGCCCCGTCACCGCCACCCCGGGAATCCATCCTTGGCGACGGGGGGCAATCAAATCCACCACCAACACCAAAATCAACGTCACCAACACGGCCGTTTCCGGCAAGATGGCCGCCGGGTTCAACAAAGCCGTAAAGCCTGCCACATCCAAGACCGGCGCGGCGGGTTGTACCGAAAACTCCATGGCCTAGCATTTGAAAGTCTAGGGAGTATTTTGGCACCTTCTGGAAGCCTTAGGGCGTTTTGTTTGGTCCGTCCCTTGCGATCGCTTCGTCACACATCCCCCGCCCGGATGTCAAGAATCGGGTGCTACAATCGCGAAACGCAACACAATTAAAAAAGAAAACCGTATGAGCGGGCAGCCAATTTCTCCACTGGTTCTGGTGATTTTGGACGGGTGGGGGTATCGCGAGGAGGCAACCGGCAACGCCATCTCGGGGGCGGCGCCGCCGGTCATGCAAAGTTTGTGGGCCGCCTACCCCAAAACCCTGTTGCAGGCATCGAGCAAGGCCGTGGGACTCCCCAAAGGCCAAATGGGCAATTCGGAGGTGGGACACCTCACGATCGGTGCGGGGCGGGTGGTACCCCAAGAACTGGTGCGCATTTCCGATGCCTTTGAAGACGGTTCGATTTTGTCCAATGCCACGTTGGTTTCCCTCTGCGAAAAGGTGCGGGCGGCCGGCACCAAGCTGCACTTGGTTGGGCTGTGTTCCAATGGCGGCGTGCATTCCCACCTCGATCATTTGTTGGGATTGCTGGATTTGGCCAAGGTGCAGGGGTTGCAGGATGTATGCGTGCATGCGATCGCCGATGGGCGGGACACGTTGCCGCAGGCGGGCGCCGGTTTCATGGCCCAAATCGAGTCCCACATGCAGCGGGTGGGCATCGGGCGCATCGCCACGGTGTCGGGGCGCTACTATGCGATGGATCGGGACAAGCGGTGGGATCGGATCGAAAAAGCCTACCGGGTGATGACGGAAGATGGCCCGGGCACCGGTCTGACGGCGGCGGCCACCCTCCGGCAAAGTTATGAACAGGGACTGGGCGATGAGTTTGTGGAGCCGGTGCGCCTGCAGCCGGGGGCCATTCAAGCGGGAGACGGGGTGATTTTCTTCAATTTCCGCCCCGATCGCTCTCGGCAGTTGACCCAAGCTCTGGTGTCGCCCAATTTTTCCGGGTTTGCCCGACCGGCGATCGCCCCCCTGCACATGGCGACGTTTACCCAATACGATGGCTCCCTGGCGGAATGGGTTCAAGTCGTGTTTCTGCCCCAAAACCTCAACAACCTGTTGGGTCAGGTAATCTCCGACCACGGCCTCAAGCAATTCCGGATCGCCGAAACCGAGAAATACGCCCACGTCACTTACTTTTTTGACGGCGGCAACGAAGAAGGTTGGCCCGGAACCGATCGCCATCTGGTCAACAGTCCGCCGGTGGCGACCTACGATCTCCAACCGGAAATGTCGGCCCAAGAGGTCACCACCGCGGCGATCGCGGCGATCGAGCAGGGAATTTACGCTTTGGTGGTGTTGAACTACGCCAACCCCGACATGGTGGGGCACACGGGCAACTACGAAGCGGCCACCACGGCCGTGTTGACGGTGGATCGCTGCCTGGGGCGATTGATGGAGCATACCAATCGCCTGGGGGCACGTTGCTGATTACCGCCGACCACGGCAACGCCGAATACATGTGGGACGAGCAAGGGAATCCGTGGACGGCCCACACCACCAATTTGGTGCCGTTTATCGTGGTGGAAGGGGAAAAACGCAAAGTGCCGCATAGGGGAGGGGCCGCCCGTCTGCGGGAAGGCGGCGGGTTGGCCGACATTGCCCCAACCATTCTGGAAATTTTGCAGGTGCCCCAGCCCCCGGAAATGACCGGGCGATCGCTGTTGTTGCCGGCGGATTACGAGGTGGCGGGACGAAGCGAAACGGTCACCCTCCTGGAACGGTTCTGAATTGGCACAACCTCCCGTCAGCAAACGCAGCACCAAGAAGCGGCGAGCTTCGGAGATTTTGGCGCGGTTGTGGCAACTCTATCCCGACGCCACCTGTTCCCTGGATTACCAAACCCCGGTACAGTTGCTGGTGGCCACCATCCTGTCGGCCCAGTGCACCGACGAACGGGTGAATCAGGTTACGCCGGCGCTGTTTGCCCGGTTTCCCGATGCGGCCGCCCTCGCCACCGCTGAGATCACCGAGCTGGAAACCCTGGTGCGTTCCACCGGGTTCTACCGCAACAAGTCCAAAAATATCCAGGGAGCTTGTCAAAAATTGATGGAGCACCATGGGGGGCAGGTGCCGCAGACCATGGCCGAATTGTTGCCCCTGCCAGGGGTAGCCCGCAAAACCGCCAACGTCGTGTTGGCCCATGCCTTCGGCATCAACGCCGGGGTGACCGTAGATACCCACGTCAAACGCCTCAGCAATCGACTGGGTCTGGTGAAATCCGAAAACCCAGTCCAAATTGAACAACAGTTGATGGGTCTGTTGCCCCAACCGGAATGGGAAAACTGGTCAATTCGGTTGATTTACCACGGACGGGCCGTGTGCATGGCCCGCAAACCCAACTGCAGTGGGTGTGCCCTCGCCGATCTCTGCCCAAGTTGTGCCTAAGCAGCGGTCAAAACCAACCTTGATTTTCTCGCTCCGAGCGGAGGCTAGGGGAAAACGGGAACTCTTGATTCCGAGCCGCTTTCCACCAAACCCACCCAGTCAAATCCACCCAGCTATAATCATTTTAGTTAAGAGTGGCACGATTATGGTTGCTCTGACTGCATTTACTCCCCTCCTTGGGAGAGGGGTTGGGGGTGAGGGCAAGATTGTCGCAAACACATTTGAAATGAATATAACTTGGGTAGGACGGGGTGCAGGGGTGAAACCCCGGACTGGGGGCGCAGCCCCCAACCCCCCTTTTCTTTCGGTGTCCAAACCTACCCGAACATAGCTATAGTCATTTTAATTAAAACTGACACGGTTTTTCCTGCCCAACGAAAGTCTAATAGAACCAATAGGGGGGCTTCGCCCCTGCGACCTGACTTGTCTTGTCTCGTCGCTATGCAAAACAGCTACAAATTCGCAAAGTCAAATTCACAGTTTTGAGTTCAGGCTGTTTGGGGCGACTGAACTTAAACCGCTCAACGGAAGAGGTTGGGTTCTCGGCGGCAACCTGTAGCACCGCAGCTTTTGGCGTGGTTGCCGATACCCTCAGGAAGCACGCCCCTATCCCCCAGCCCCTTCTTCAACACAACCTAGCTCAGGGACTGCAACACACCAATCAAACCCTTGCCGGTGGCCAGCTCAATCGCCAACAACAACACAAACCCAATCATGGCAAAGCGACCGTTCCAGGTTTCGGCAAACGGCGTAAACCCCACCCGCTCCTCGGTGTCTACATACACCGGCACCTCGTAGGCAAAGTTGTTCAACCGACCGCCGTCTTCAACCGTGGTGGTACGTTGCGACATAATGCTTTCTCCAATCAATGTTAAGTATTGTAACGCATTCCCGCTAGGTGTCAAGCTATACTTTGGGTCAGTCGCAAGCATTCCAATTTTTCAATAAAAATTGCATAACCAATGAGGCCGGGGATACCTTGCAAAGGCAGCGGGGCATGGGAGAATGCAAGCGCAGTGGGGCAAAGCGCTCCAATTCAGCACCAGCGACTTGGCAGTGGTTTATGGGAGTTGGTTTATGGCATTGCTTTTCAACGATTTGACCAATGGCAACGACACCGTTACCTTGGCTCCGGATGTGGCGACGCGGTTTCCGGGGGGGACGCGGGGGCGGGATGGCAACGACAACCTTACGGGGACGGCCGGTGGCGACCTGGTTTATGGCAACCGGGGCAACGATACCCTCACCGGTTTGGACGGCAACGATACCTTGAGCGGCGGCCAGGGGGATGACCTGTTGTTGGGGGGAGCCGGCAACGATATTTTGGCGGGCGGTTTGGGCAACGACACCCTGGAGGGGGGCGATGGCAACGATGTGTTGCGGGG
>JAAUUG010000189.1 GCA_012031195.1 Oscillatoriales cyanobacterium SM2_1_8 | reverse complement strand
CCCCAAAAGTCACGTTCAGGTTTGACTCCCCTAAAGGGTTTAGGGCGATCGCCTAGGTTCACCTTTCATCCCTCAAGGCTCAGGGTTTATCCCCCAAAGGGTTCAAGGGCGACTACCTCCGGGTGCAACTTTGATCCCCCCAAGAGTCAGGGCCATGCCAGCAGGGTGTTACAGTTTTTGTAGGACAAGACATCCCCCATCCGTTTGCGCCCGTTCAACCCCTGCCGCCCCAAGGTGAGGAGTCACCAGCCATGACCCAAGAGCCGCAAAACATCCCCCGGCAGACCATTGAAAAGCAAGTGAACGTGGCCCAGACAGGGGACAACAACACCCAAAACAACACCTTCATCCTCGAAGCGGTCAAGAAAGCAGCGATTCCCTTTAGCTTGCCGCCATCAAACGTCACCTTCTTTGCCGGACGGGATGGGGATTTAGCGAAAGTCCACTCACTGTTGCAGCAAAACCAGCGCTTGGCGGTGTCGGCGTTTGTCAAGGGCATGGGCGGCGTGGGCAAAACCGAACTGGCGATCCAGTATGCCCTGGGCCATGTGTTGCAGGAGTATCGGGGTGGGGTGTGTTGGTTGCAGACCAGCAGCGATCTGGCGCTCCAGGTCAAGGATTTTGTGCGGGTGCAGCTCCATGAAAAGGTGCCCGATGATTTGGATACTGGGGTCAAGATTGCCGCCTATTGCTGGAAAATGCTGGCGGATCGGCTGGCGAATCTGGCGGGGGAAGGGTGCCGGTTTCTGGTGATTCTGGATGATGTGAAGGCGGATTATGAGCAGGCCATTCGGCCCTATTTGCCGCCGATGGATGGGGGGTTTGCGGTGCTGGCCACGACGCGGCTGGAGTTGGGGCAGGCGATGCAGCAATATCGCTTGGATGTGTTGGCCATTGAGGCGGCGGTGGATTTGCTGAAATCATTTCTGGGGCCAGAGGATCGGCGCAGGGCGGAGGATGAGGCGATCAAAAAGCTGTGTGAATGGTTGGGGCGGTTGCCCTTGGCGGTGGAGTTGGTGGGGCGCTATCTGGCACGCAAGCCGGATTTGACCATTGCCCAGATGCAGGAACGGCTCAACCAAAAGCGGCTCTTGCAGGATGCCCTCACCGACCAACAGCGCCGCGCCCTTGCGGAGATGACCGGCAAGCTCAATATTCTGGCGGCGTTTGAGTTGAGCTGGCAAGAGCTATCCGTAGGGGCCAAGCAGGTGGCCTCTGCCCTGGGGTTGTTTGCCCTTGCGCCGCTTCCGTGGGGATGGGTCGAGGCGGTCTGCTCGGCAATGGATGCTGAAACCCTAGAAAATATCCGTGATGAGGAGCTATTGAACCTGCATTTGTTGGAGCGTTCTGAGCAGGGGATGTATCAACTCCATCAGCTCATTCGGGAGTATTTTCAGTTTCAGTTGCAGCAAAACCCCACACAGTCATCAACCCTGCGGCAACAGGTAGCAGCCTTTTTATTAACCATCGCCAAAGGAATTGGGCAAACCATCACCCAAGAGCAAAATTCCTGTTTTTGCCCCCGCCATCCCCCACCTAGACCTGCTCAGCCGCGAGATGCTAGAAGATATTGCCGACCCAGAAGAGGATTTAGTTTGGGCTTTTCTGGGTGTTGCCAGGTTTTATAAAGGTCAGGGACTCTATGCCCTCGCCGAAGACCCCAAAAAGAGGTGTTTGCAGGCCACCGAAGCCAAATTGGGAGCCAACCATCCCTCTACCGCCACCAGTTTGAACAACTTGGCGGGACTTTACGAATCCATGGGCAGGTACGAAGAGGCCTTACCCCGGTATGAGCGTGCCCTCCGCATTGATCAACAAGTTTATGGAGACAATCATCCTGAAATCGCAACAGATTTGAACAACTTGGCGGCACTGTACCACTCGATGGGTAGGTACGAAGAAGCCTTACCCCGGTATGAGCGTGCCCTCGCCATCCGAGAGCAACAATTGGGAGCCAACCATCCCGATACCGCCAATAGTTGGTTTAATCTAGCTGCTCTTTATCACCAGACCCAACGCCCCGCCGAAGCCCTCGCCGCCATTCAACGCGCCGTTGCCATCTATACCCAAACCCTCGGCACCAACCACCCCACCACCCAAAATGCCCTTGGTTGGTTAGAGTTAATCCGTAATTTCCAATCCCAGCCATGACCCCACTGCAAACCCTCACCCAAGCCATGGATGCCCTCACCACCAGCGAGCTGTTGCAGCTTTTGGAGAACATCGTGCAGCAAATTCGCATCAAAAACGAGTTGGCACTCATGGCGCAAGACCCCGAAATCCAAGCCGCAATTACAGCCATTCAAGCCGATTTTGCCCCGACCGAGCAGGATGGATTGGCAGAATGATATCCCGATCTGAAATTTACTTCGTCAACCTCAACCCTACGGCCGGTCGAGAACAAAGCGGCACGCGCCCTGTGTTAGTCCTCTCTAGCAACAACATCAACCAACTTCCCCTCGTGATTACCGTCGTGGTCGGCACCAAGGGGGAAAACATTCGCCAAGACTATGCCACCAATGTCAGAGTTGCCCCAGCCGATTCTGGCTTACCCATAGAAACGGTCTTTTTATGCTTTCAGTTGCGTGCGATTGACCGGTCTCGTTTTTCTAAAACTCCTGCCGGTCGCCTCAGCGTTGTCAAGATGCAAGAAATTGAAACTGCGGTGAAATACTGCCTTGGTTTGCCTTAACGCGACTGTATGTCAAAGCATTACCCCTGTATGAGTGCTCTGCATCACTGAGCAACAATTGGGAGCCAACCATCCCGATACCGCCAATAGTTTGAACAACTTGGCGGCACTGTACAAATCCATGGGCCGGTACGAAGAGGCCTTACCCCTGTATGAGCGGGCGATCGCCCTAGGGTTCACCTTTCATCCCCCAAGGGTCAGGGTTTATCCCCAGAGGGGTCAAGGGCGATCGCCCCCAGGTTCAACTTTCATCCCCCAAAGCTCAGGTTGGATCCCCAAAGGGTTTAAGGGCGATCGCCCCGAGGTTCAACTTTCATCCCCCAAGGCTCAGGTTTGATCCCCAGAAGGGTCAGGGGCGATCGCCCCTAGGTTCAATCTTTATCCCCCAAGGCTCAGGTTGGATCCCCAAAGGGTTCCATCTTCAGAGGGAGCCTTCGGCTTTTTCCGTTTTGGCGTACCGGCGGACAAAGCGTTTCCCGATATCGTCCACCACTGCCGTAAGTCCTTCATCCTCTCCGGCATCTTTGGCGTATTTGTAGGCAACCAAGGCGGCGGCATAGGCTTCGCTGCCGGCAATCATCATCGTATCCTCAATCTTTTCCAGCAGTTGGGTGAGCGCCACCGAGAGTCCATAGAGTTCCGAAAACAACGCCACATCCTTGCGCATCTCTTCCACTTCAAAAGAGCGGGGTAGAAACCGGTCGTTTTGACTCACCAGTTCCATCGTTTTCAAGACAAAGGAGCGAGATTTGTCGCCCAGTTTCAGCATGGAAACGCGCTCATCTTTGCTTAGGGCTGTGAGAAAAGGCAATTTGTTTTCGATGGTGGCGATCGCCTCCAAGATGGCCTGTTTGTCGGCGGCTGTGAGTTCAGCGCTCATGCGGTTTTCGCTCATGGATTTTCACCGTCGCGTCATTTCAGGAAAATCGTAGCCCATTTGGTCGGGCGCTGCACCCAGGCTTTACAGGGATCCGGGCGGGGTGGGAACATGGAACGGTCTCCCAGTGGCAGGCAGGGTCTTAACCAATGGCGCAAAACATCGGCATCGTGGCTCAGGGGGGAACCGTGAACGTGGGCACAGTCAACGTCGGGGGAGCAGAACAAAAGGCTCCGAGCAAGCAAACCATCCTGGTCTTGGCGGCCAGCCCGGCGGGGGCAGACCCTCTGCGGGTCGATAAAGAAATGGCGGCCATTCAGGAAGTCCTGCGCGGTTCCCAGCAACGCGATCGCTTTGAGGTGGTGACCCGCCCGGCCGCTACCCTCGACCGGCTGCAAGATGCCCTGGTAGACCTCCAACCGGCGATCGTGCATTTTTGCGGCCACGGTGGAGACGGCCATTTGGTATTTGAAAATCCCCAACAAATCAACTACTTCTTCCAACCAAAGAAACAGGGAAAAGCGGTGCTTGCGGCGATCGTGGAAACCGACCGTGCCCCGTTTCAGCCCCTCGCCGATTTGTTTGGGGCGTTCGCCGCTGCCCTGGAACTGGTGGTGTTCAATGCCTGCGAAACGGCAGAACTGGCGGCGTTGATGGCAACCAAAATTCCCCACGCCGTTGGCATGGCGGGTTCAGTGCGGGACGATTTGGCCCTCGCCTTTGCCAAGGGGTTTTACCGGGCGTTGTTTGGCGGCATGACCGTGGAGCAGTCTTTTAATTTGGGCAAGGTGGCGATCGCCCTCGTCAATGCCGAGTATAGGGATCTCCCGGTGTTGCAGGGGAACCCCCACCCACCGACCCAATCCTCCCGCAGCTACTGGTACAGGGACATCCACCGATTCGATTCGCCAGCGCCAGATCGATGCTCTAAACCAAGAACTATCGGCCCTTGTAGACCAATGGTTGGGGGCGATCGACGACGGGCAGCAGGTGCAGTTGCAGCGACAAATCGACAGCAAGCAGGCCCAAATCGATGCTCTGCAGCAACGCCCCTAAACCACCAGACATTCGTTCCAGAAGATCCAACAGTTACCCCCAAAAACCATGGCACGGCAAAAAATTAGCGACGGCACCCTCAAACGCCTCTTTGCCCTTTCCGGCAACCAGTGCGCCTTTCCCGGCTGTACGGAACGGCTGGTGCTGGAGGATGGCACCCTCCTCGGTGAAGTGGCCCACATCGAAGCGGCCAATGAAGGCGGGCAGCGCTTCAACCCCAACCAGATCGATGCGGAGCGGGCCGCCTTTGAGAACTTGATTGTGCTCTGCCGCAACCACCACAAAATGACGGACAACGTGGAGGCGTATCCGGTGGACGCACTGAAACACATGAAAGCCGAGCACGAGGCCAAGTTTGCATCGACACCTTATCAAGTGGCAGATGCCGCTATGATCCGCATCGAGAAGCAAATCAACGTTTCACAGTCCGGCGAAAATAACACCCAAATCAATACGTTTCACTTCTGAAAGACCTCATCACTCAACCCCAATCAAGGAGCAACCCATGTCTCTCGATCCCAAAGAAATCATCGCCTGTGCCAAACACATCGCCGAAGACTCCAACCGTGGCTTTTGGATGAAGCTGGGGGCACAGACCTTTGAAACGCTTCTGCGGATGGCACAGTTCATTGTTTCGGCACTCACCGGCAAATCGGAAGGAGAACTCAGCGCTGCCATGGAACAGGATGTTGCCCTGAAGGTAATGATGGAGCAAATGCAACAAATGGCGGCAGCGAATCAGCAGTTTGCCGAGATGGCAAAGGAAGCCTTGAAACAGCCTACCGTCGTCAATAACGCCAAGCTCGCGGACAACATTGGTGCGGTGGTGCAAGGCGGCACGGCAACTTTTGGCGATATTCATGTTGGTGGCAAAACCGAGACCAAGATCGAAAAGCAAATCAACGTGAAGCAGGAAGGGTCGGGCAACACCCAAACCAACACCTTTAATTAGCAACAACTAGAGTGAACTTGGGGGCGATCGCCCCCTGACTTTTCGCCAGCGATGGGAGGGAAAACCATGGAAGAATTATTGACCCTAAGGGAATTGCTCATTGGTGGCAACATTGCCGATGCCTTGCTGTTGGTGGAGGAGATGACCGAGATGAGCAAGGACGACAAGTTAAATAAGATTTCCAGTTTTGCCAAAATCCTGCTCATGCATTTGATTAAGCAGAAGGCCGAGGGCAGGACAACGGGATCGTGGGATGCTTCTATCGATAATGCTGTGTTTGAGATTCAGAAAACCAATTGTCGCCGCAAAGCAGGCGGGAATTATCTGTCCGTAGATGAGCTTCGCAACGCGGTGACGGAAGCCTATAGGGTGGCTTTATCTGGTGCCGCTGCTGAGGCTTTTGGGGGATGCTACCGCCCCAAACAATTGGCAGTCATGGTCGATCGCACGGCGATTTTGGAGGATGGCTATGGCTTTGATTTTAGATGGGGGGAGAGATAGGTAATGGAAGAGCTATTGACCCTAAGGGAATT
>JAAUUG010000188.1 GCA_012031195.1 Oscillatoriales cyanobacterium SM2_1_8 | reverse complement strand
TGGGGGCTTGGGGGCGGGGCAGCCGGCCGGTTCTGGAGTTCCGGCAATTGACGGGTCAACCACCGACCAAAGATCAGCCCCCCACCCACGGCGATCGTCATCAGCCCCAACCAAAAAGCCCATTGCCACGAAGGTACGTTTCCCCAAAACCGCCGTAGGGGGGTTACCCTGACCGTGCGTACGGTATCGGGGGGCGGCAACGGCGGCGGCAGCGCTTCGGCCATTTGTTCCGGATCGTCTTCCCACCGGCTTTCTGGGGTAGAAAGCGGCTCCGTTGGCGCTGGGTCGGGGGCTACCGGTGCTTTGGGCGGCGGCGGAACAGCTTGGGCAAGATCTGGAGCAGGGGGAATCATCACCATTTCCAGGGTGAGGCTCCCCCCTTCCGTGCGAGCCGAAGCCTTGACCTGCCAGGGGTTTGCCGACGGAGGCTCAACCCATGGCTGCGGTGGGGGCAGTTCCCGTGGCGGTGGGGTGGGGGGTACCTCTGCTTCGAGGGACAGCGGAGGGCAGAGCCGACCCCATTGCGCCGCCAAATCCGGGGTTGCGGTCGCCGATAGGGGGGGGGTTGTTAGCCAAATCTGCCATAGCCAAAGGGCTCAATCGGAACGTTAACCATGGATTGGTCAAGATTTAACCTGTATGCCATCGTAACCGTGAAACCATAGGAGAGTTGGCAAAAACCTAATGGCAGGAACCACCATGGCCTTGTCTCCCTTGTTTTCAAATTTGGACAACAGCAACAACAACGTGACGGTGGCCCCCGGCAGCTTAACGGGGCGTTTGGGCGGCCTGTTGGGATTGGGCGGCAACGATACCCTGACGGGCTCGGCGGCTGCTGATCGCCTCAGCGGCAACCAAGGCGACGATCGCCTATCGGGTTTGGCGGGCAACGACACCCTGTTTGGGGGGCAAGGCAACGATGTGCTGGTGGGAGGCGACGGAGACGACTGGCTCAGCGGTGACTTTGGCAACGATACATTGACGGGGGGGACTGGGGCCGATGTGTTTGTGATTCGTCCCGATAGCCAAGGGCCCGACCTCATTACCGACTTCACGCGGGGGGGTGGATCGCCTCGGTTTGGCCAAGGGGTTGCAGTTTACCGACCTCACGTTCAATCGCACCGGCAGCGATTTGGCGGTGGTGTTGCGGGGGCAAACGGTCGCCACGCTCCAAGGCATTGGCGAAATCACCGCTGCCGATACCTTCCGCATTCCGCCCCGACCGCTGGTGATTGGCCACCGGGGGGCCAGCGGTTCGCGCCCGGAACACACCCTGGCTGCCTACGAACTGGCGATCGACCAAGGCGCCGACTACATCGAACCCGATGTGGTGATCACCCGGGATGGGGTGCTGGTTGCGCGCCACGAACCGTTTATTGGCACCACCACCGATGTGGCTCGCCGTCCAGAGTTCGCCAATCGCCGCACCACCAAGGTACTGGATGGGGTTTCCATTGCCAACGAGTGGTTTGTCGAAGACTTCACGTTGGCGGAACTGAAAACCCTGCGGGCGATTGAGCCCCGCGCCGATCGCAGCAAAGCTTTTGATGGTCAATTCCAAGTGCCCACGTTGCAAGAAGTCATCGACTTGGCGAAACGCAAAAGTACGGAAACCGGCCGCACCATTGGCATCTACCCAGAAACCAAGCACCCCACTTATTTCCGCAACCAGGGTTTGCCCTTGGAGCAACGCTTGGTGGATGTGCTGCGCACCAACGGATACACGCGGGCGACCGACCCGGTTTTTATTCAATCCTTTGAAGTGGGCAACCTCAAGGAATTGCGGCGGCTCACGGATTTGCCCCTGATTCAGTTGCTGGATGCGGTGGATGTGGGCCCCGATGGAAGGCTGATTGAGACGCAGCCCTATGATTTTGTGGTGAGCGGCGATCGCCGCACCTATGGGGATATTCGCTCTCCCCAAGGCCTCGCCGAAGTGGCCACCTATGCCGATGGCATTGGCCCTTGGAAGCGCATGATTGTTTCCGAATTGAACGGGCGCGGCTTGGCGCCGACGTCCCTGGTGACGGATGCCCACCGTGCGGGGTTGTTGGTGCACCCTTACACCTTCCGCAACGAAGAAACCACCCTGTTGCAAGATTACGCCACCGACCCCCAGTTGGAGTACCAGCAGTTTTTCAATTTGGGCATCGATGGCTTGTTTACGGATTATCCGGGGACGGCGTTTGACGTGGCCCAAGTGATGTTCCCCTTTGCCAACGTGGTGCCTTTGGCGGGGGTTGGAGCGCTACCCTAAAGCAGCTATGGTCTGAACCAAGGTCTCGATCTCGGCTTCGGTGGTCAAACAATGCACCGAAGCCCGCAGGCACAGCGGCTCGGGAATGGCACGCAGGCAAATCTGCCGCTCGGTTTCCAGATGGCGCGCCAATTCATGGGGGTCGCGGCCGGCCACGGTGAAACACACCAAACCCGTGGCCAAAGGCTGTTGTTGGATGGGGGTGACCCCCGGCATCCGGGCCAACCCCTGACGCAGGATTTCGGCCAGTTCGCACAACCGCCCATAGCGATCGCCCGCTGTCCCCCAAGCATTCGCCTCGGCAATCGCCGTGCGCCAGGCCCCCAACAGCGGATAGGCGGAAGTCGCCACCTCAAACACGCTGCCATCCCGATGCCAAGCCACCTGGGGGCCCGCCTCGTTCAAATGGCCGCCGTCCAGCCCTCGCCATCCGACATAGGTTGGTTGCAACGGTTGCCGCAGGTACAGCACGCCGGTGCCCTGGGGCCCCAATAGCCACTTGTGGCCGGTAAAAGCGTAGGCATCGACCCCCAATGCCGCCAGATCGAGGGGCAAAACCCCCGCCGATTGCGCCCCATCCACCACCGTCAGGATGTCCCGCGCCCGACAGAAAGCCGCCATTTCCGCCAAAGGCAACACGTCCCCCGTATTCCATGCCACGTGGCTGATCGCCACCGCCCGGGTGGTAGCGCGGCATTGGGCGGCCAAATCGGCCAAAATTTCCGCCGCCGAGCCGTCGGGTCGCAACGGCAAAACGTCCACCGCAATGCCAAACCGCCGCTGCAACACTTGGGCGATCGCCACGATGCCCGGATGCTCCCAAGCCGACAACAACAGGCGATCGCCCGGTTGCCAATCGATCCCCCACAGGGCAACGTTGCACCCCACCGTGGTGTTTTCCGTCAGGGTCAACGTCTCTGGCGTCACCCCCAGCACCCCGGCCAAGGTTTGTTTGATGGCGACCAACTCTTGCATGACCCAAGCGTTGCCGGCATGGCTGTAACTGCCCAAAGCCTCCACCCGGCGATACCCAGCGGCGATCGCCTGCAACGTTGCCTCGCTCAGAGGCCCTTGCCCGCCATAATTCAGGTAAATGCGATCGGCCAAACCGGGAAAGCAGGGGCGATGGATTGCAAAATTCATAGATATAGCCGATTTAACTAAAAGTGGCACGATCGCAGTTGTTTTGATTGCCTTTACTCCCCTCTCCCTTCATGGGAGAGGGGCTGGGGGTGAGGGCAAGATTGTCGCAAACACATTTGAAACGACTATATCGCTATATTCGGATAGGGTCGGACATCGAAAGAGAAGGGGGTTTGGGGGCTACGCCCCCAGTCAGGGAGTTCACCCCTGCACCCGATCCTAACCAAGCCATTTACAGCTTTATTGACAGCTATAGTATGCCAACTTAACTATGCCAACTTACTTGGGCTGGGGACGAAAACAAGCAACGACTGCGGGATCGGTTTCCAGGTAGGGCCCGCCAATCAAATCCAGCGCGTAGGGAATGGCCGGAAACACCGCCGCCAAGCAGGTCTCGATCGATTTGGGCTTTCCGGGCAAATTGACCAAGAGCGATCGCCCGCGAATGCCGGCCGTCTGCCGCGACAGAATCGCCGTCGGCACCTCCCGCAACGAAACCGCCCGCATCAATTCGCCAAACCCCGGCAGCATCTTATCGCAAACCGCCGCCGTCGCCTCCGGGGTCACGTCCCGCGGGGCGGGGCCAGTCCCCCCCGTGGTGACCACCAAACCGCACCCCTCGCGATCGCACAACTCGATCAGGGCTTGGGCAATGGCTTCTTGCTCGTCGGCCACCAACCGGTACACCGGCCGCCAAGGCGTACGCAAATAGCTCGTCAACACGGCGGCGATCGCCGGCCCCGAAAGGTCTTCGTAAACCCCCGCCCGCGCCCGGTCGGAGGCCGTCACAATGCCAATGGGGATGGTTGCCGCCATGGCTACTTCCTCCGTTAGGCAAAGCCCATCAACCGAGCGACGCTGGTCAGATCGGGGGACACTTGGCGGTGGAAGGTGGCGCTGGCTTGGGCGATCGCCGTATCGGGATCCTTCAATCCGTTCCCCGTCAACACGCACACGATGCGGCCATCGGCCGGGATGGCATCGCGGAGTTTGAGCATCCCCGCCACCGAAGCCGCGCTGGCCGGCTCACAAAAAATGCCCTCCGCCGCCAACAACCGATAGGCTTCCAAAATTTCGGGATCGGTCACGCTGTGGTAGCCGCCCCGGCTTTCGTTCTGCACTGCGATCGCCCGGGTCCAGTTCGCAGGGTTGCCAATCCGAATCGCCGTGGCAATGGTTTCCGGTTTTTCGATGATTTTCCCTTCCACAATCGGGGCCGAACCCGCCGCCTGGAAACCCATCATCTGGGGCAGAGTGCTGCATCGGTTTTCCCGACAGTATTGATTAAAGCCCATCCAGTAAGCCGTAATGTTGCCCGCATTGCCCACCGGGACGCACAACCAGTCCGGCGCATCGCCCAATGCTTCCACAATTTCAAAAGCCGCCGTCTTTTGCCCTTCCAACCGGTAGGGATTGACCGAGTTCACCACCGTCACCGGATACCGCTCCGCCGTCCCCCGCACCAGCTCCAACGCCCGGTCGAAATTCCCATCGATGGCAATCACTTCCGCCCCGTAAATCAAAGCTTGCGCCAACTTGCCCTGGGTGATTTTGCCATCCGGGATCAACACAAACGCCCGTAGCCCCCCCCGCTTGGCATAGGCCGCCGCCGCCGCCGAAGTGTTGCCGGTGCTCGCGCAAATCACCGCTGCGGCCCCCGCTTCCTTCGCTTTGGAAATGGCCACCGTCATCCCCCGATCCTTAAAGCTGCCCGTCGGGTTCAGCCCGTCGTATTTGACCCACACCTGCACCCGTTTGCCGATCCGCTCCGCAATGGTGGGCACCGGAATCAGCGGTGTGTTTCCCTCATGGAGCGTCACCACCGGCGTTTTGTCCGTGATGGGGAGGTAGCGCTCGTAGGCGCGAATTAGTCCGGGCCAGCCGCCACGGGCCGTTTCGGGGCGATAGGTCAACACGCGGTCTCTCTTCCAATTTTGGTCTAAACAGTATAAAGGAATCGCCCAAGGGAAAAGCGCAACCCTGACCCAATTTAGGATTGCAGGCGCTGCAATTCGGCTTTGAGGGCGGCAATTTTGGCTTCCATGGCGGCCACTTCGTCTTGGGGTGAGCCCGCATCGCCTTCGGCAAAGTCGATTTCAATTTCTTGAGGGCCCGATCGCCGCGTTTCGGTAGCCGGAGACACGGAAGTCTTGCTCTGGGCCTGCTGCACCAGGTCATCGACGAAACGTTTGGCTTCTTCGGTGGTCATTTCGCCACGGGCCACCATTTCTTCCGCCAGTTTGACCGCCTGCTGCCGCAGTTCGCCAAGGGTGGTGCCAGCCCTTTCGGTGGCCGCCGAGGCGAGACCAACCCCCAGATAGAAAGCTTTTTGGACGAGGTTGCCGATGGGATTCATGGGGTGCTCCCGAAACAAAACAGGATTAAGGTTGGGGAAAGGTGCGGCTGAGTTCGGCAATCAGATCGTCCATTTCTTCGAGGGCTTGCTTCGCATCCAATTGCAGCGTGCCCAGGTTTTCCTGTTGGCTGAGGCGAACCAGGGCTTCCCGCTGTTGGGCGATCGCCGCGATGCGTTCTTGAAGGGCTTCGGGGGTCATGGCAAATGTTGTGATCTACTCTGTAGTTTAGCGATTTTCGAGCCGGTTGGGTTAAGGGCCGCCATTTCCGCCGCGGTCAAACACCGCCATTGCCCCGGCGCCAAGTCCCCCAGGCGATCGCCCAATGGCGACCCGTACCAGGCGCAGGGTCGGGAT
>JAAUUG010000187.1 GCA_012031195.1 Oscillatoriales cyanobacterium SM2_1_8 | reverse complement strand
AGAAGACCGGTTTTTGAACAGCTTCGGGCACATTTTTGCCGGGGGGTATGCCGCCGGCTACTACAGCTACAAGTGGGCCGAAGTCCTGAGCGCCGATGCCTTCGCCGCCTTCGAGGAAGCCGGGCTGGACAACGAAGCCGCCGTGCAAGCCACCGGTCGCCGTTACCGGGATACGGTCTTGGCCTTGGGGGGCAGCCATCCCCCCGTCGAAGTGTTTCGGGCCTTTCGGGGCCGGGAACCCGCCACCGCCGCCCTGTTGCGCCACAGCGGTCTGCGATCGCCAAGTAGCCCCCACGCCGGGGGCATCGAAAGAACGTGGTACATTGAAGCCAACCTTGTGCTTGGCAACCACCACCTTTAGCGGCCTGTATATGTCGGCTCGTCCGTCGTCTTCCGAGGCAACCCCCCTCCCCAACCCGCCACCAAGTCCCAGCGAGGAGCGGAGCGACTCTCCCCAAAATCATCCTGCGGCCGACTCGTCCGGGGACTTGACATCGCAACTGCAGGCACACATTGCCATGCTCGAAGCCGAGCGGGACGACCTCCGGTTGTTGTTGGAGACCACCACCGACCATGCCGACACGGTGGAGGGGGAGCTCTTTCGCCTGAACCGGCAACTGCAAAAAGAAGTCGAAGAGCGGGCCAAAGCCGAAGCCTCGTTGCGAATTTCGGAGGCGATCGCCCGTTCTTTGGTGGAGGTGTTGCGGCGGGACAAATACGACCTCGAAATGTTGTTGGAAACCGCAACCCAACACGGCGACGTGGTGGGTAACGTACTGTTGGAGCGGCAGCGACGGGCGGAAATCGAGAACCAAGACTTGTTTTACGCCATCGCCGAAGCCATTCCTTTAGGGTTGGCGATCTGTCGATTTGCCGATGGGCGTTTGGTGTATGCCAACGAAGCCTTTGAAGAAATTGCGGGGTTGGGGCCCAGTCAAATCCTCAGCAAGTGCCTCCAGGAATTGCCCGTGGTGCCGGAAGAAGGACAGGCCCTGGCCGAAACCCTCCGCGAGCAGGGTACCATCGCCGAATGCGAGTTGGAAATTGGCGTGGGGCCCCGTTGGGGCAGTTTTACGGTGCGGCCGTTAGTGTTGCAGGGAGAAGCGGTGCATTTGGTGGTGTTGCAAGACATCACCGCCCGCAAATTTGCCGAAGAAGGGTTGCGGCAATCGGAAGCGCAATCGCGGGATTTGCTGCGGGACTTAGAAGCCATGGTGGAACGTCGGACGGCCGCCCTCAAGGAAGCCATGGATGCCGCCGCCGCCGCCAACCGGGCCAAAAGTGAATTTTTGGCCAGCATGAGCCACGAGTTGCGCACCCCCCTCAACGCCATTTTGGGCTTTGTCCAGCTCATGCAACAAGACCAGACCTTTCCCGCCAGCCATGGCGAAAGTTTGGAGGCGATCGCCCGGGCCGGGGAACACCTGTTGGGCACCATCGACGATGTTTTGGAGTTATCGCGGATCGAGTCGGGGCGGTTAAGTTTGCGGGAGAGCTCCTTCGATTTGCGGGCTTTGTTGGACGATTTGCAGCGGATGATGTCGTTGCGCGCCCGCAGCAAAAACCTCGAATTGCGGTTTGAGGTGGACGATCGCCTCCCTCGGTATTTGGTGGCCGACGCGGGCAAGCTCCGGCAAATTGCCATCAACCTTTTGGGCAACGCCGTGAAGTTTACGGTGGAAGGGGGGGTCACCGTCCGGGTCACCGGCGAACCCTTGGCGGACGGCGGCGATCGCAACTACCGGCTGCAAATCACGGTGGAGGATACGGGCCCCGGCATCGCCGCCACCGAAATGGGCGGATTGTTCGAGCCGTTTGTGCAAACCGCCAGCGGTCGGCAATCCCAGGAAGGGTCGGGTTTGGGCCTGACGGTAAGCCGCAAATACGCGCGGTTGATGGGAGGGGATTTGGCCGCCACCAGCGAATTGGGTCAGGGCACCTGTTTTCAATTGATGGTTACGGCCCGGGCCGCCAAAGCCGCCGAAACCACCCAAGGACTGCGGCCCATTGGCTTGGCGCCGGGGCAACCCGCCTACCGCATTCTGACGATCGACGATCGCAACGAAATGCGGGTCATTGTGCGGCGGTTGTTGGAAACCGTTGGTTTTGAAATTCGGGACGTCGCCGACAGCGAAGCCGCCCTGCAAGCCTGGCAGGCCTGGCAGCCCCACCTGATTTGGATGGATTTGCAGATGCCCGGTTGCGACGGCTTTCAACTCACTCGCGAGATTCGACGGCGGGAACAGCAACAGGGCGATCGCCCACGATCATCATCGCCCTATCGGCGCGGGTGTTTGCCGAAGACCGGACGGCAGCGCTGGCGGCGGGCTGCGACGATTTTGTGAGCAAACCGTTTTTGCGGGACACCCTCCTGGAAAAAATTGCCCAACACTTGGGGGCGAACTACGTCTATGCCGAAGCGTTGCCGACTCCCCCGGGCCGAACCTTGGTTGCGGCCGATCTCCAAGTTTTGGATCGGGAGTGGATCCACCAACTGCATCAAGCCGCCACCTTGGCCGACAGCGAGCGCGCCCGCGAATGGATCGCCCGCATCCCCAGCACCGACGCCTCCCTCAAACAGGGATTGCAAGACCTGTTGAACGAATTTCGCTTCGACCTTTTGTTCGATCTCACCGTGTGGGCGGCCACCCCGCCAACCGCCCCCAAAACCCGACCCGACATTTTGGTGGTCGAAGACAATCGGGTGAATCAAAAAATTGTCCTCCGCTTTTTGCAAAACTTGGGGCGGAACGCCGACTTTGCCAGCAGCGGCACCGAAGCCTTGGCCCACCTGCGGCAACATCCCTACCGGTTGGTGTTGATGGACGTGCAAATGGAAGACGTGGACGGACTGGCGGCCACCTTGGCCCTGCGCGCGCTGGAACAGAGCCAACCCGATCGCCCCCGGGCCGTGGTCATTGCCCTCACGGCCGGCACCGATGCCGCCGATCGCCAAGCCTGTTTGGGGGCCGGCATGGATGATTTTTTGAGCAAACCCTTCAAACTGGGGGATCTGCAGCAGCTTTTGGCGCGGTGGCAGGGATAACCGCTTGCCAAAGCGAGACCGTTCCGACGTAGCCGTAGCCCAAAACGTATAGCCCCAACAACGGCAAATCAATGTAGAGGTGCCGTTGCCAAGCCAAGACCAAGGCAGCCCCACTCCAGGCACACAAGCCCCAATCCCAGAGAATCGCCCAATCCCAAGGCAAGCGGTAGACCTTATCGGCCCAGCGATCGCCCCGTTGGCGGAGGCCAAATTTGGGGGTACGGCGAAACGTGGCCCCTTGGCCGAACAACCCCGAGAGTACCGCCCGGCCGTTGTTGGCCGAAAGCCCCGTCCCCAAAACCGCCAGCCACACGATGTAGGGCCACTTGCGCCACCCTTGGGCAGGATCGAGCATTTGCTGGGCCGAAAAATAGAGGAATGGGGGCCCCAAGGTGGCGGGCACCATCGCCAGAAACCAAAGGCTGCTGAGGGTACCGGCCACCGGCAATGCCTCCGGCGGCAATAGCCCCAGCAAAGGCAGCGCCAACACCGCAATGGTGACCATCCAGAGATGGGCCAGGTACCCCGTCAGGTGCAAAAAAGCCTGCCATTTCACTTCCCCCGGCACCGCCGCTTGGCCAAGGCGACCCAACAATTTGCGGGCACACTGAATGCTGCCCTTCGCCCACCGAAACTGCTGCAATTTGAGGGCTGCCATGGTGACCGGCAACTCCGCCGGTGCCACCGTATCGTTGTCGTAGACCACCTGCCAACCCGCCAACTGCGCCCGATAGCTCAAATCCATATCTTCGGCGAGGGTATCGTGTTGCCAGCCGCCGGCATCGAGGATGGCCGGTTTGTACCACAGCCCCGCCGTGCCGTTGAAGTTCAAAAAATAGCCCTGCTCGCAGCGGGCCCGTTGCTCGATCGCAAAATGCCCGTCAATGCCCACCGCCTGCAACTGGGTCAACAACGAGTACGCCGAATTGACGTGGCCCCAACGGGTTTGCACCACCGCAATGCTGGTTTGGGGCCGGGCCAGGTAAGGGGCGATCGCCCGCTTCAGCCAATCCGGCGATGGCAAAAAGTCCGCGTCAAAAATCGCGATGTAATCTCCTTTGGTGTGGGCAAGAGCCGCCTGCAAAGCCCCCGCCTTAAAGCCCGTGCGATCGCTGCGGTGCAGATAGTCAATGTCCACCCCTTGGTCCCGGTAGTGGGCCACCGCCCCCTGGAGTTGGGCTTGGGTATCGTCCGTCGAATCATCCAACACCTGAACGTGGAGCGCCGGGTAATCTAACCGACATACCGCCGCCAAAAGACGTTCAGCCACATAGCGCTCGTTAAAAATCGGCAGTTGAACCGTTACCACCGGCCAAACCGGCGCCCCCGCCGCGCTTTCGGGGTAGCCGGCCCCCACCAACGCAAAGGAACTGGGGGTCGTTGGCGACAAAATGGGGCGAGGGGTTCCCCAACGACAAGCCGCCGTCAACCAGTAGGCATTGAGGCCGTACAGCAGCAACCAGAGGGTGGCAACGCCAAACAGAGCGGCGAGCAGGATCAGGACAGCAAAAATGGTGGGGACTCCTTCTCACACAAAGCCAGGGCAACACAGAGGCCAAAAAAATTCGCCGATTGAAGACGGCCGCAACGAGTCAGCGGTTATTTTAGCTTGTCTGGGTCCCGTTCTCGCCATCCGATGCATTTGGTAAAATACCGGCAGTATTTCCGAGCCGTGGCGTGAGCACTCCGTTAACCCCAGGGATGTTGCTGCGCGATCGCTACCGCATCCGCGAAGCGATCGCCGAAGGGGGCATGGGTCGCACCTACCTGGCGGAGGATTTGGAGCGTTTTTGCGAACCCTGCGTCATCAAAGAATTTTTGGCGGGGCGCACCGGCCCCAAAGAACGGGAACTGTTTGCCCGCGAAGCCGCCGTGCTGTACCAAATCGACCACCCCCAAATCCCCCGCTTTCGGGGTCATTTTGAAGAAGGGGGACGGCTGTTCCTGGTGCAAGAATATATTGACGGGGTCACCCTCCGGGAGTTGTTGCAGGAACGGCAAACCCGGGATCAAGTTTTCCCAGAGAGCGAAGTGGTGGAACTGCTGCTGCAAATTTTGCCGGTGCTGGGCTACCTCCATCGCCAAAACATTTTGCATCGCGATGTTTCCCCCGAAAACCTCATGGTGCGATCGCGCGATCGCCTGCCCATGTTGATTGATTTTGGGGCCAGCAAAGAAGTCCTGGCCTTGGCCACCGAAAACCTGGCCCCCGAAGGCCATGGCATTACGGCCACGGTGGTCGGCAAATTTGGGTATGCCCCCCCCGAACAACTGCAAACCGGCCAGGCTTTTCCCAACAGCGATTTGTACGCTTTGGCGGTGACGGCCGTCGAATTGTTGACCGGCCAAAACCCAGCCGCGCTGTACAACGCCCGCGAGTTGCGGTGGGAATGGCACGATGCCGCCGCCGTGAGCCCGGTATTGGCAAACATTTTGGATCGAATGTTGGCTCGGCAACCGGGACAACGCTACCGCAGCGCCGAAGAAGTTTTGACCGAGTTTGTGGCCTGGAAGTCGGTGCGGCAACAACCCAAAACCGTCGTGGCCACCGTCGCCAAAACCGTGGCCGCCCCCCCGTACCCGTTATGCCCCCCACCGCCAAACCCACCCGGCACCGGTGGCCCTGGGAATGGCTCTCGTTGCCGTTGGTGTTTGTGGCCGCCTGGGGCTGGCATCGGTTGTCTTCGAGCGCCTCGACCGCACACCGCCGCCCCTGCCCCCCGCCGCCCCCCCTAACGTTCACCGCAGCCTCAGCTTTCGGGCCAACGAAGCCATCGTCAGCGATACCCTCACGCCGGGTCAGATCGCCACCTATCAATTTTCTGGGCAGAAAGGCCAAACCCTGACCGTCAACCTCGAAGGCAGCGGGCTGGAAATGACCTTGGACTACGAAGACGACAAACCCATCGACAGCACCGCCGCCGCCATCACCAACGGCTATTGGCGTGGCACCCTGCCCGCCACCGGCACCTACTTTGTCTACCTCAAAACCATTGCCGGGGAAGGCGATCGCCCCTACCGTCTGGCCCTAACCTTAGCGGAGCCCCCGCCCCGGTGCCCCCCCTGCCCGGC
>JAAUUG010000186.1 GCA_012031195.1 Oscillatoriales cyanobacterium SM2_1_8 | reverse complement strand
TTCTTTACAGAAGGCAACGTATCATTAAACAAATACACTTTTCTTTAAGGTTAAAACATGGGCATGTGGGGATGGCTATTGGGGGGGTTGGCCCTGTTGGTGGCGATCGGGGTGGGAATTTATTTGGCGACTCCGCGCACCTACCAATCCGGGGAATCGGTGGCCCAGTCCTACGACGATTGGACGACCGACGGCATTTTGGAGTTTTATTGGGGGGAACACATTCACCTGGGGCATTACGGCTACCCCAACCAACGCAAGAATTTTATTGAAGCCAAGCACGATTTTGTGCGGGAGATGGCCCAATGGGGCGGTTTGACCGGATTGCCCAAGGGCACCACGGTGTTGGACGTAGGTTGTGGCATTGGCGGCAGCAGCCGGATTTTGGCTCGGGAATATGGTTTTTCGGTCACGGGGATCACCATCAGCCCACAGCAGGTGCGCCGCGCCCAAGAGTTGACCCCCGCCGAGGTCGATGCCAAATTCCAGGTGGACGATGCCATGGCGTTGTCGTTCCCCGATGCCAGTTTTGATGTGGTGTGGTCGATCGAAGCGGGGCCCCACATGCCCGATAAAGCGGTGTTTGCCCGGGAACTGTTGCGGGTGTTGAAGCCGGGGGGCACCCTGGTGGTGGCGGACTGGAACCAGCGGGACGATCGCCAAGTTCCCCTCCGCGGCTGGGAGCGGCCCGTCATGCGGCAATTGTTGGATCAGTGGTCGCACCCGGCATTTTCCAGCATCGAAGGGTTTGCCGAGCAGCTAGAGGCCACCGGCTTGGTCGAGGGCAAGGTGATCACCACGGATTGGACGCAGGAAACCCTGCCCGCCTGGTTGGATTCGATCTGGCAAGGCATTGTCCGGCCGGACGGTCTGCTGAAGTTTGGCTTGGTCGGGTTCATCAAATCGTTGCGGGAAGTGCCCACGTTCCTGCTGATGCGTTTGGCTTTTGGCGCCGGTTTGTGCCGATTTGGCATGTTTAAGGCGGTGCGGGCAACGTTGCCGACGGAAGTCAAAACCGAGGCGATCGCGGTGGGCTCGGTTGCTTAAAACCCAACTGGGGTGGTGGGCAATCGGTTGTGGCCAACAACACCATCGCGATCGCCCAACATGCTAGGGTGAAAGCCTTGTTTTGGCGATGCGGTATGTCTACCCCCAATCCCAGTTACAGCCTGGCGTTGCGTTTGCGGTTGCCCAATCAGCCGGGGCAACTGGCCCAAACTTTGGCGGCGTTGGCGGCCGCCGGCGGCAACATTGGTCAAATTACGCTTTTGCACCACGATCGCGCCGTGTCGGTGCGGGAGATTACCGTCGCCGCGGCCAACGAAGCCCTGGCCGATGCCTTGATCGCCGCGGTGCAGGCCCTGTCCGGGGTGGAATTGCTCGAAGCCCGCGATCGCACGTTTGCTTTGCACCAGGGCGGGAAGTTGGCGATCCAGAGCCGGGTGGCGTTGCGGGGCCCCGACGACCTGGCCATGGCCTACACCCCTGGCGTGGGACGCATTTCCCAGGCGATCGCCCGCGACCCCAGCAAAGTGTATGAGCTCACCAGCAAAGGCAACATGGTGGCGGTGGTGTCGGACGGCAGCGCGGTTTTGGGGTTGGGCAATTTGGGGCCGGCGGCGGCCCTGCCGGTGATGGAAGGCAAAGCGGTTTTGTTTAAGGAATTTGCCGGCATCGATGCGTTTCCCATTTGCCTAGCCACGCAGGATACCGAAGAAATTATCCGCACGGTGCAACATTTGGCGCCGGTGTTTGGCGGCATCAACCTCGAAGACATTGCCGCCCCCCGCTGTTTTGAAATTGAACGACGGTTGCGGGAAACCCTCGATATCCCCGTATTCCACGACGATCAGCACGGCACCGCCATTGTCACCACCGCCGCTTTGTTGAACGCTCTGCGGGTGGTGGGCAAAGAGATCGAAGGGGTGCACATTGTCATGAATGGGGCCGGGGCCGCCGGCGTGGCCGTGGCCAACCTCCTGCACCAAGCGGGGGCCCAGCGCATCACCCTCTGCGATTCCAAGGGGGCGATTTCCCGCGATCGCCGCGACCTCACCCCCGAAAAACAAGCCTTGGCGGCGATCGCGCCGGCACCCTCGCCGAAATGTTGGTGGGGGCGGATGTGTTCATTGGCTTGAGCATTGGCAACGTGCTCACCGTAGATATGGTGGCCACCATGGCGATCGCCCGATTGTGTTTGCCATGGCCAACCCCACCCCCGAAATCGCCCCGGAACTGGTCACGGACAAAGTGGCGGTGATGGCCACCGGCCGCAGCGATTACCCCAATCAAATCAACAACGTGTTGGCCTTTCCCGGCATGTTTCGCGGGGCGTTGGATGCCCGCATCCGTCAGTTTGAACCCACGATGTACCTCCGGGCCGCCGAGGCGATCGCCGCCTTGATTCACGATCGCGATCTGGGCCCGCAAAACATTGTGCCTTCGGCCTTTGACGATCGGGTGGCCTCGGCGGTGGCGGCGGCGGTCGCCCATCGCTAAGCAAACACCTCTGGTCTTGGGTTCCTTTTTTCCCCTTCTCCCGGCTTGGGGGAAAGGGTCAGGGGATGGGGGAAAATCAAAAATCTCGATGGGATAGCACTTTCAGCGCCACCTGGTTCAGGGCAATCGGCAACTCCGGCGCCCCCCATCGTTGGCCCCATCCAGCCAGGCGTATACAAAATGGCTGACGCAGTCCAGGGCCGGAAAGCTTTGGTACACGTCATACAGTTGGGTTTCCAGGGAGGGCGATCGCCCAAACGGCGGTTCCAGGCCCCCGCCAACACCGGGCACACCCGCAGGCTTTGGGGGGCCCGAGCCACAGTGCGACCAATTTCGGCCCGGAGGCAGGCGGTGCCGTTGCAGTTGGCATAGGCCATGGGCGCCCATTCCTGCACTTGCCGAAACTCCGACCAAGGCTGCAGGCGGGGATCGACCCGGTTGCCTTCTTGGCGATCGCCCCACGGGAAAAAGACGGCGCTGATGGGAATGTTCGCGGCGCGGGCGGGCTCCCCAATGGCATTCAAAAACTCGACAATGCCTTGGCGGGCATGGGCGATCGCCAGTTGCCAGAGTTGGTTGGTCAGGGTCGCCCGATCCCGAAATCGGGTGGGTTGGCTGTGCCCCGGCAAGCGCCAGAGGGGGGTACCCACCGGAAGATTGGGGGACGGCACCCGACCGCTGGCCAAAAACCGATAAAGCAGGTCAAATCCCTGGGGGGTGGTGCGCCGTTGCAGGGCTTGGTAGGAGGTAGCCCCATAGATGGGCATATCCCGCACGTCGCGAATCCAGGGATCGGTGCGGTTGGGATAGCGAATGTAATCGATGGCCAGACCGTCGGGCCGACGTTGGGCGATCGCCGCCACCAAGGTTTGCCAATCGGCCCGAACCTGGGGATGGTATGGATCGACAAAACCCTGCTGGGATTGCAACACCTCCGGCAAAGCCCGCACATCCCGCAGGCTGTTTTCGTTGTAGCCGTTGCGCACGGCCGCGATCTTGGCGATCGCCGCGGCGGATGTATTGGGGCCCGGCGTTGTTGGCAAAAATCCAGGCATGAACCGCCACACCCCGTTGCCGTCCCAAAACCAAGCTGCGGGTCAACAAATCGCCGTGGGGAGCCGCCGTCCCGACCACCGACGGCCAGACCGTAGGGTTTTGGCGTTCCGGCAACAACACCTGTCCGTTGTAAAACACGTTCAAATACACCCGGTTGTAGCCGTAGTTGGCGATCCGATCCAAAACGGCTTCGAGGGCACCGGGGCGCAAGTCGCAGGGATAGAGCCGCAGCCAAATGCCCAAAGTGCGCGGCCACTGGCGATCGCGGCACTGGGCCAAAGCGGTGGCGTGCCGAGTCACCCACTGCCGGTAAACCTGCTCCCGCTGCTGGATTTCGCTGGGATCGTTTTGCGTCAATGCCAAGACATAGGCTTGCCGGGCATTTTCTTTGCTGGTCACCTCCAGGGGCGACACCCGACAGGGAAAGGCATGGGCCGCCCCGCCCCCCATGCCGGCGATCGCGAGCGCCCACAGCCCATGCTTCGTACCCAAAATTTGCTCCTGAAGCCGTTTCTACAACAACACGCCGGTTTGCCGGGCCACCCAAATTTCCCAGTTGCGCAACGTCCGCGAGCGCTGCCCCCAGCCCCCCCCGGTGGCCACCGGCGGTTGCACCAAAACGGTAAACAATCCCAGACGATTGCCGACGAGGATGTCCGTAAACAGGCGATCGCCAACCATGGCCACGGTGGGCGGAGCCAAAGCCATCACCGCCAACACTTCCCGGAGGGTGCGGCGGGAGGGTTTGCCGGCCCGGCTCCGATAGGGCAACTGCAACGTATGGGCAATGGTGGCAATTCGTTTTTCGCTAAAGTTGTTGCTGACCAACCATACCGGATGGCGATCGCGCAGGTCGTGCAACCAGGCCAGGGCTTCGGGGGGAGGTTCCAGCTCGTCGGCCCCCACAATCGTATTGTCCACATCCAGGATCGCCCCCTGCAACCCGTAGCGTTCCATAAACTCCGGTTCGAGGCTCCAGAGGGGCCCCGGTGCCACCAAACGAGGGGTCAGCAGGTCGCGCACGGGGTCTAGGAACATTCAGTTGCGGTTTTGGAGTTGGGCTTCCACTTGGGCGATCGCCCGCTCGTGCTCGGCCAACGTCCGGCTGAAAATGTGGCTGCCGTCGTATCGAGCCATAAAATACAAATACTCGGTGGGTTCGGGATCGCTCGTGGCCGCAAGGCTGGCTTTCCCCGGCGCGGCAATGGGCCCCGGCGGCAATCCCGCCACCAGGTAAGTGTTGTAGGGCGATTCCGTGCGCACCTGGGCCAAGGTCAAAGGCTGCTCCTTGGTTTGCCGAACGCCCAAAGCATACTCCACCGTCGGATCCGCTTCGAGCCGCATCCCCCGCTGCAACCGCTCCGTAAACACCCCGGCGATTGTCCGCCGCTCGCTGTCCAAAACCGACTCCTTTTCGACAATGCTGGCCAGGGTGACCCACTCGTGGAGGCTAAGGGGATCGGCGGTTCGCTGGCGATAGGTCTGGTACATCGGCAATCCCACTTCCTCAAACCGCCGCAACAGAATGCCGATCGCCGCTTCGGGGGTGAGGTTGCCGGCAGGCAATTGGTAAGTATCGGGAAAAAGATACCCCTCCAAACTGGTCAGGTCGGGGGGCAGCCAAGTGTAGGTCTGCCAGGTTTGGGGATTGCGGGCCGCCGCCTGAAAGGCTTCGTTGCTGAAACCGCCTTGGGCGGCCAGACGTTGCCCAATGTCCTGCAAATTCCAACCTTCGGGAATCGTGACCCGCACTTCCGAAGAACGGGATCGCTGCATGGCGGCCACCACCTCCGCCAACGACCAGCCCAACGACAGATCGTAGGTGCCCGCTTGCAGTACCTTTGGTTGCCCCGCCATGCGGTTTTGCCATTCCAACCACAGCCGCAACGCCAACGCCGAACGAATGGCCCCCGCCGCCTCCAACTCCCGGGCGATCGCCGACAAAGGCGCCCCCGTCGGCACCGCAAACCGGAGGACAGGGGGATCGCCATCTTGCCCTTGGTGGGGGGCCGCACTGACTTGCCGCCACCATAGCCCCCCGCTCCAGGTGGCCGCGATCGCCCCCAAGCCGACCGTTGCCACGCTGCGCCATCTATTCCTCTTCGTCTTCATCCCCGAACTCATCGGCAAAATACTCGGCAAAGTGTTCTTCCAGTTGGGGCTGCATCGCCGCAATGGCTTCTTCGTCCAGCAAGTGTACTTCACCCTCGGCGGTGCGTTTGGCAAAAAAGGGCAGCGGATCCAACTCCAAAAAGACCGAGTAGCCCCGCTCGGCAAAATAAAATTTGGCGATTTCCAAAAAGTCTTCGGTTTCGTCTTCGCCCTCGACATCGATTTGCACAATGTCTTCTTCGTCCATTTCTTCCGGCAGCTCCCCCGCCACGGTCAGGGTGTAGGCCGTATCCTGCAAGGTCAACTCTTTTTCCGCCAAGACGGCTTTGGCGGTTTCGTAAATTTCGGCCAATTCGCTGTCTTCAATTTCGACCAGGGTGCTTTCGGTTTCCGTTTCGCTCTCCCAGGCAAAATGCGCACCAGGGTAAGCGAGTGGGATGCAACAACAAAAATTCCGTAC
>JAAUUG010000185.1 GCA_012031195.1 Oscillatoriales cyanobacterium SM2_1_8 | reverse complement strand
TGCCACTGCAAACGCCGGCGATCGCGCCACCCCACCCACACGGGCGGCCCCCACAAACACCAGCATTTCCACATTGAGCAGGGCTTCGCGGGTGGGGCCCCACTGTCCCAACCAAACCAACAAAAGACCCGCCAAGGCGGCCAGCCAACCCAACTTGGCAGAAGTCCCTGCCATATCAAGCGAACTCCCGACGGGCCGCAAGTCGGGCCCATCCCGAAAACTGCCAAATGTAAAACATCATCAAACTGGACAGCAGCGCACCGCAACACCATTTCACGGAGGATCGCAAAATGTTGGTACGCTGGGCGTTGCGCTGGGTCTCGGCCCGTTGCCGCGCTTCGGCCTGCTCCGATTGGGCCCGCTGCAACAACCATGCCCGCACTGTATTGGGGGTGGTGGCTTCGGCTGGGGGCCGCAACGCTGCGGGCGGATTGCGCAGCAAATTTTCGAGGTTGCTCGGGCTCAGCGCTTCGAGTTGCTGGGTCAATTCGTTGTAGGCTGCGGTCCGGCGCTCGCTGGTAATGTTAAAGGCGGCGAGGGCGGTGCGCTCCAACCGGATGGTGTTGATGACCAAAAGCGGCAACAGGGCAAAGTAGAGGATGGCCAAGGCCAATGCGCACCAAGACAGCGCCGCCAAAATTTTTGCCCCCCGCTGGTTGCTGACCACCGGCGCAAACACCAAGCCAAAACCAAGGATGGGAAACCACACCAATTCCACCAACCGTCCTGCGAACTGAAACTCCCAAGCCGGGTTGGTAAACTGCGGGGGAATCAGCGCCGCACCAAAGTCAACCACGGTGTACAACAAGAAACCGTAACCGATGAGCCGAATGGTGATGGCGTAGGCTTCAATGGGCATGGCGGGAGTTGTCGATAATTTTTTGGCATTGTAGTGGGCAATCGCGAGGCCGTGAACGATCGCCATCGATTTTTTGGTTGCTGACCCCGGCAAATTCTCGTACACTTGGCGCAGTTTTGGGGGATGCCATGACCGAAAACCTCTACGCCCCGGCCAAGCCCCGTCGCCGCTGGGCCGAAGCCCTCCTGTTGTTGGGGCCGGGCGGCGTTTGGTTGGCGGCTTTTTTCTTGATCCCAATTTTGCTGATTGTGCTCCGCAGTTTTGTGCCGACGGATGGCGCCGGCTTCACCCTCCAAAATTATGCCCGCGTCTTTGAGCAAAGCGGACGCACCGCCATCTACCTGAACGTGATTGGGCGATCGCTTCTGTATGCGGCGGTGACCACGATCGCCTGTTTGGGGCTGGGGCTGCCGGTGGCTTATTGGCTGGCGGTGCTGGCCCCGAAGCGCTGGCGCAATTTGTTGCTGCTGCTGTTTGTGTTGCCCCTGTGGACGTCTTCGCTGCTCCGGGCCTACGCCTGGATTACGATTTTGCGGCCGACGGGGGTCCTGAACAGCCTGTTGGTGGGGCTGGGGTTGCCCCGGCTGTTGCTGCTCAACCGCACGGAAGGGGTGATTCTGGGCATGACCTGCGCCTATTTGCCCTACATGGTGCTGGTGCTCTACTCGTCCCTCGAAAAACTGGACTTGCGGTTGCTGGAGGCGGCCGCCGATTTGGGGGCCAACGCAATGCAAACGTTTTATCGGGTGACGGTGCCCCAAGTGGCCCCGGGCATGGTCGCCGGATGCGTGCTGGTCTCGATCACCAGTTTTGGCGATTTTATTAGTCCCCAGTTGCTGGGGGGGCCCTCCAACCGCGCGATCGCCTCTTTGATTGAACTGCAGTTTTTGGGGGCGGCCCGCAACTGGGGATTTGGCTCGGCCCTGAGCGTGGTGCTGATCGTGGGCATTGGTCTGGCCCTCCTCCTCCTCCTCAAGTACGGCGACCGGAGAGCGATCGATGTTTAAGACCCCTGCGGCCAAGCCGGCTTTCTCGTGGCAAGCCCTGTGCACGATCTTGGCGTTTGTCTACATGTACGCGCCCATCGCTGTCTTGGCGATCTACAGCTTCAACGCCTCCCGCACCCCCGCCCGCTGGACGGGTTTCACGTTGGCTTGGTACAGCCGGTTCCTCAACAACAGCCGTCTGATTGCTGCCCTGGGTACCAGCCTCAGCATTGCCGCCATGGCCGTGGCGATCGCCGCCGTGCTGGGGACCCTCCTGGCGGTAGGGTTGGCGCGCTTCCGGTTCCCAGGGAAAGCGGTCTATCGGGGACTGAGCTATTTGCCCATCATTGTCCCGGACATTGCCATTGCCGTGGCTACGCTCCTTTTCTTTACGGCGGTGGGGTTGCCCTCAGCCTCTGGACGACGATCGCCGGCCACGTGGTGTTTTGCGTGGCCTACATTGCGGTGGTGGTGTCGAGCCGCTTGGCTGGGTTAGACCCCCGGATCGAAGAGGCGGCCCTGGATTTGGGCGCAACGCCGACCCAAGCCTTTGTCCGCGTGCTGCTGCCCCAGTTGCTCCCTGGCATCGTGGCCGGGAGTTTGTTGGCTTTTGTGCTAAGTATGGACGATTTTTTGATTGCCTATTTCACTTTGGGGGTGGGACGCAGCACCCTCCCGGTGGCCATCTACAGCACCATCCGCACCGGCGTTACCCCAGAGCTCAATGCCCTGAGCGTGGTGCTTTTGGTCGCCTCCGCCACGATCGCCGGGCTGGCGGAATACATCCGCAATTGGGGCGATCGCCCTGAATCAATGCAACCGGCAGAATTCTTCGGGATTTAGGTCAATCGGGCCAAAATCGGGAATCCAAGCGGCCCACCGTCCGTCTTCGTGCCGACACTCCAACAAGGCTTCGTCGTGGGCATAGGCATTGGGCGGTTGCCACAACTTGACCCAGGTTTGCGGCTCGGGCACCAAACAAGACCACGCCCCGCGTCCCCAAACCTCGGCGGCGGCCCCCTTGACCACCATTGCTTGCACTTTCGTACTCATACAAACCTCGGAATATCTGTAGCAAATACTACCAAATTTTGGAAACCTCGTTCAATCCTTCATCTTTTGTTACGGGACGATCGCCTCGTTGGTGATCTGCCCTACATCTGGCAGCGGCGCTTTTGTGCTAGACAGGAAGGCTAATTGTAGGGGTGGTGGATTTTAACGTAACGCCCGGGCGAAAACGCTAGATATGGAGGGGCAAGCGTGGACGTGGTATATTGAAAAAACTCTGAGCCACGCTACCGGTGGTGTAGGGTTGCCCAATTTTTAGCAAATGCAGGTGCCTATGTCTCCTTCGGTGGGTTTGGTTGCGGATGCAACGGCGAGTTTGGTTGCGGATGCAACGGTGAGTCGGCCCGGTGTTTTCCCCGTGGGCAAGGCCGATCGCCCCTGGCAAATCGTCCGGCGGGACGGTTCCTTGGCTGAAATCGATGTCACCAAAATCCGGCGGGTGGTGGAATGGGCTTGCCAAGGGTTGGATGCGAGCGCGATCGCCCTGGAAGCCAGCCTGCAAACCCGGCTCAAGGATGGGACAACCACCCGCGAGATTCAGGACAATTTGATTGACTGTGCTTTGCAGATGTGCAGCCCCGAGGCTCCAGATTGGCGCTACGTGGCCGGGCGGCTGCACGTCTGGGGGCTTTGGAAGGATGTGCGGGTGCGCCGGGGCTATCAATATGGGCAATATCGGCGATGGGTGCGATCGCAGTTGGCGGCAGGGAAATACGATGCCCGGCTGGAGCGGTACAACGACGCCGAGTTGGAAGTTGCCGACGGTTGGATCAACCCGGATTGGGACACCGACTACGACTATGCCGGGGCGGTGATGCTGTCCAAACGCTACCTTTTGGACAACGAGTTGCCCCAAGAAGCCTTCTTGACCTGTGCCCTGCTGTTGGCGGTCAACGAGCCCAGCGATCGCCGGTTGGATTGGGCAAAACGCTTTTATGAGGCGATCGCCCAACGCCAATTGTCGTTGGCGACCCCCATCCTGGCCAATTTGCGGGTGCCCGGCGGTTCCTTGGCGAGCTGTTTCATCACCGCCATGGACGACAGTTTGGAGAGCATCTTCGCCGCCATCACCGACACCGCCCGCATCTCCAAAAACGGCGGCGGCGTGGGGGTCAACGTTTCCCGGATTCGGGGCACCGGCAGCACGGTGATGGGCAAAGCCAATGCTTCGGGGGGCGTGATTCCCTGGGTCAAACTTCTGAATGATACGGCGATTGCGGTGAACCAAGGAGGCAGAAGGGCCGGGGCTGTAACCGTCAGCTTGGACATTTGGCATTTGGACGTGCCGGAATTTTTGGAGATGCAAACCGAAAACGGCGACCAGCGGCGGAAAGCCTACGACATTTTCCCGCAGTTGGTGGTACTGGATGAGTTCATGCGGCGGGTGCAATCCGGTACCGACTGGACGTTGGTCGATCCCTACGAAGTGCGCACCAAGTTGGGGATTGAATTGGCGGAGTTGTGGGGCGATCGCTTTGATGCCGCCTACAAACAGATTGAGGCGGAGGTGGCGGCGGGTGTGCTGACCCTGACCAAGACGGTCAAGGCGCGTGACTTGTTCAAAGAGGCGATGCGTACCCAAGTGGAAACTGGGATGCCCTACCTCAGTTTCAAAGACACCATCAACCGCGCCAACCCCAACCAACACGCGGGCTACATTCCGGGAACCAACCTCTGTTGTGAATCGTTTAGCAACGTGAAGCCCGGTGAAGAAGCCCACACCTGCAACCTCACCAGTCTTAACCTCGCCAACCTTGACCTGCCCGACCTCCAATCAATTTGTGAAACGGCGGTGCGGCTATTGGACAACGCGATTGATTTGACCGTGCCCCCCTTTGCCGCCAGTGCCACCCACAACCAGAAATACCGCACCATCGGGGTAGGAGCGATGGGCTTGGCGGATTGGCTGGCCAAGCGTCGCCTCTCCTACAAATCCCTCGAGGAAATCTCGGAACTGTTTGAGGAGATGGGGTATCACTGCACCCGGGCTGCGATGGAATTGGCGAAGGAGCGGGGGGCTTACCCAGCTTTCGAGGGCAGCACCTGGAGCCGTGGGGATTTGATTGGGGCGAAACCACTGGCTTGGTTTATCGAAAAATCTGAACATCCGGAGCGCTGGCAGCAATTGTCCGAAGACATCCGCGAACATGGCATTCGGAATAGCCACATCACGGCGATCGCCCCCAACACCAGTTCTTCTTTGGTGCAGGGTTGCACGGCGTCGGTGTTGCCCGCCTACAGCCGTTTCTTCTACGACAAGTGGGCCAAAGGGGTGGTGCCCATCGCCCCGCCCTACATCAAAGAAGCCTTCTGGTTCTACCCCGAGAACAAAACGCTGGATCAGAAAACCGTGGTGGCGGCGATCGCCACGATTCAGCAGTGGATTGATACCGGCATTTCTATGGAGTTGCTGTTCAACCTGAACGAGAACGCCTACGGGGAAGGGGTGACGATTCGCGCCAAGGATGTGTTTGATACTTTGCTGTTGGCGTGGGAACTGGGCTGCAAGGCGATTTATTACATCCGCACCGTTCAGAAGGATTCCTTCAAAGAGTCCGAGTGCTCGGCCTGCGCCAATTAAAATCCCGCCCCATCGTGACAGGGCGGGGGCCGGCCTCTAGTGCCGGGGATGTAGGAATACAATAGCATATGCGCCCCCACACAAACGACGGCATGCGTGGGGGCTTCATTTGCCGTCAACACATTCGCTGGAGACCACCATGGCAACGGCAACGATGATGAAGCCCAACCGGATATTCAACCCCGGCGGCAACGACGATGTGGGTCACCGCTCCATCTGGTTTGGAGACACCACCAACCTGATGCAGCTCAACGATGTGCGGTACAACTGGGCGATCGGTTTGTACAAGCAGATGAGAGAGAATTTTTGGGTTGCTGAAAAAATCGACATTACCCAAGACGTGACGGACTATGCCAACCTCACCCCCGACGAACGGCGGTCCTTTGATGGCATTTTGTCCTACCTCACCTTTTTGGACTCCATTCAGACCTGCAACATCCCCCACCTCAAAGCCTGTGTCACCGCGCCGGAAGTGGCTTTGTGCATGGCGGAGCAGACCTCGCAAGAGGCGCTTCACAACCAGAGCTATCAGTACATGATTGAAACCATCATCCCAAGCGATCGCCGCGATGGGGTTTATGGGTTTTGGCGCACTGATCGCATCCTGAAGGAGCGCTGCGAGTACATTGCTTCCATGTACCAAGCCTATGTGGACGACCCGACGGCCGAGAATTACTTTACG
>JAAUUG010000184.1 GCA_012031195.1 Oscillatoriales cyanobacterium SM2_1_8 | reverse complement strand
ATGAACCAGTGCCCGGGGGCCAAGGAGGCTCAAGTTGCGGGTGCGGGTGGAGCTGGCCCACGAAGTGATTGCCAAGGTGCGGGAAGGCATCTTGCAGTTGAGTCAGTTGCCCCTCCGCCATTTTTTGCCCGACCCGTTTGCCCAGTTTGCCGAAGAACAAGCCGAGGCGATCGCCGCCCTCAACCGTTTTCTGCAACGGGACGACTTGACTTGGTACAACGCCCCCGACGCGATCGCCGAGGTGCTGCAACAGACCCGCGACGGGGAATCGAAGTGGTACCGGATGGTGCAAACCGGGGAATTGTGAAGGCTGGGTTATGTCCAGCGGGCTCGAATTTGGGCAGATAGAAACGGCAGCAGCTCGGGGTTGGCCGCCAAGCCTTCGGTGAAGACCACCATCAAAACAGCGTGGGCATCGGGACTTTCGATGTAGGCCGCGTCGTGGCGCACTTGGCTCGTCCAACCGGCCTTCGACCAGATCCGGCTGCCCGCTGGCAACCCCTGTCCCAAAAACCCGTGACTTGATTTTCGGGGTCGGCGGCCAAATCTGCCGGGTCCAGGCTACGCTGCAAAAGCGATCGCAGGTGTTGGGAGGATTGGGGATTGACCGCAACGCCGCCCACGATGCTGTGCAAGAGGTGGGCCGTGGCCTCGGTGGTCAACAGGTTGCGGTTGCCCATGGTATCGCCATAAAACAGCCGTTCGCGGCCGTAGGGGCCATCGTTCCAGGTTTTTTGGCAGACATTGATGGGGGCGTACACCGGTACCCCCAAATTATGAAAATAGCGGTTCACCAATTGGCGCTGGTGTTGCCAGGTCTCGAAGGGGCCCGGCGGCAATTCAGGGCCGCTGGTGGTGCCGGTCAAAACATCCACGATGTAGCCGGTGGCATCGTTGCTGGAATGGGCCACCATATCGGAGAGGGCCCGTTCAACTTCGGGGGAAGGGGTCAACATGCCCCGGGTCAACCACTCAAAAACGGCCACCGCATAGAACAGCTTGATCACGCTGGCGGGGTAGGTCAGCTCCAGACCGCGCCAACTCCAGCCCCGAATTTTTTGTTGCCAAAACCCTTGGGGGTTGGCGGCCCCGGCGTCGATCGCCGAGGGGGTGTTGTACATCAAGACCGTGATCGCCAGGTTTTGGGGAGACAGTTGAAATTTTTCACAGGTTGCCTGCACCAAGCGTTCGCCGGCAGAGATGCCCTCGGGATGAAAAAACGTCATGGTGTGCTTCCTAGCCCAATCCGTAGTCCCCAAAATAGCAGAAGGAGGGCCCCCGCCCAACCGTCTCGCCTCCGGGCCGGCACCAATCCCCAGGGCACGCGGTGGTGTCCCGGCGCCGTACATCCCCGTACCGTCATGGCGGCGGCCGCTTGCTCGGCGCGGCTAAACAGGTTGTTGGCCAAGCGTTCCCCCACCGCCAGCCAGACCCCCAAAGATCGCTTCCAGCCCAAACGGCGCCAGGCAATGCCCCGGGTAAGGACGGCCCGCACCAAGTTTTGGATTTCTTCGAGCACCAGGGGCAAAAACCGGAGGGCGAGGGTCAAGGTTAAGGTCAGCTCGACGGTGGGCACCCCAAGCGCTTGAGGGGATGACGAGGCCGGCGGCGATCGCAGCGGCAATTTCTTCGGCGGGGGTCACCAACAAATAAAAAGCCGGTGCGTACAAAAACGTAAAAATCAGGGCCCCCACCCGCACCGCAAAATCCAACGTGGCCCGATTGATGCGCACCGCCCCCACCTGCAACAGTTCAAAGCGGTAGCCCGTAGGCGGCAAGGGCAAGGCAATGGGGGGGGCGCTCACCACCACCAGGTCATCGGGCACGGGTCGCAGGTGGGCCGTCGCCACGTTGAGGCTGTCCCCCGATACCACCGCAATCAAAAACGTCATCGCGGCCAACAACAACAACAAACCCATTTGCGGTCGGGTGACCCGCCAAGGCAACCCCGCCGCCAGCGTCACCGCCACCAGGAAAAACGCCAGCCCCAATCGCCAGCCGGTGTTCGCCAGAACGGTCGATAGCAACACGCTCATCAGCCACAGCAACTTGACCCGGGCATCGAGGCGGTGCAGCCAGGTTTGGGGATGCTCCACGTACAACCCCACCGTGAGCGATCGCATGATGTCCATGGGAGCCGGCCGCGCAATGTTCCCCCCTATCTTAGACCTGCGTTTGACCCTGGCCAGCCCATGCCCAAATCCCCTTTGCCAACGGGGCTACACGATGCTTTTCCCTCTCGTGATACCGTAAAGGGCGAACAGCGCTCCCCAGCTTGACCTATGTCGTCTGCGATCGCCTTTGTGTGGAGTGTGGCATTTTTGATGGGGGCCTATGCCAGCGGGCTGCCGGTTGGTTGGTGGGCCGTGGCGATCGCCTTTGGAGTGGGGTTTGGGATAGCCTTGGTGGTGCCGGTGGGGTTCCCCCGTTTTTTGCCCCGATGGGTGTTTTTGGTGGCGGCCGGGATTGCGGCGATCGCCTGTGCCTATGCTTTGTGGCGGGTACCCCAACCAGCCGCCGACGACATTTCGCGCCTTGAGCCGGGGCCGGTGGTGGTGCAGGGTACGTTGGTGAATACGCCGACCATGAACCGGAGCGGTCGGGGTCGATTTGTGTTGCAGGCGGAGACGGTGCGGCCCGAATCGAGCGACGCGCCGGCGCAGGCGGTGAGCGGTCAGGTTTACACCACGGTATCGCTTTTGCAAACCACCGGCTTGCGCCCCGGCCAAAAGTTGGAAGTCTCGGGGTTGCTGTACCGACCCCGCCCGGCCCAAAACCCCGGTGCGTTTGATTTTCGGGCGTTTTTGGCGCGGCAAGGAATTTTTGCAGGGGTGGGGGCCCGCAACGTCAAACCCCTCACCGAGCCGCCGGGTTGGGGGGCCTGGTGGGTGCGCGATCGCATTGTGCGGGCCCACACCACTGGGTTGGGGGTACCGGCGGGGCCACTGCTCAGTTCCATGGTGTTGGGCAGCTTGGCGGTAGACCTTGAATCCGACATCAAAGACCAATTTGTGCGGGTAGGTCTAGCGGCAGTTTTGGCAGCCTCTGGGTTTCAGGTGACGTTGGCCCTGGGGGTAGCTCTCAAGTTTTGCGAGAACGCCCGCTCTGAGCAAAAGTTGGCGATTGGCTTGCTGACGTTGGGGGGGCTGTTTGTTTTGACGGGGGGGAGTCCTTCCGTGTCCCGGGCCACGGTGATGGGCGTAGGGGGCTTGATCGGGTTGGTCTCGGGGCGCAAAACCCAACCCTTATTTTGGCTGGTACTCGCCGCCATTCTGTTGACGGTACTCCAGCCCATGTGGATTTGGGATTTGGGGTTTCAATTTAGTTTTCTGGCAACGTTGGGATTGATGGTCTCGGCTCAGCCCATTGCCAAATACGCGCAGTGGTTGCCGCCGGCGATCGCCGAGCCCCTGGCCATTTCCCTGGCCGCCAACCTCTGGACCTTGCCCCTGCAATTGTTTGCCTTTGGTCGGATTTCACCCTACGGGCGATCGCCAACGTGGTGGTGTTGCCCTTGGTGTCTTTGGCAACATTGGGCGGAGCTGTCGCTGGGGTATTGGGGGTGATTTTGGTGCCGTTGGGGGCCCTCGCCAGTTGGGTGTTGCTGGCCCCCATGACCTTCCTGCTGGCGATCGTAGGTGGGTTCGATCGATTGCCGGGGGTCGCCGCCACCACCGGCCGCATTGAACTTTGGCAATTGGCCGCGGCCTACGGGGCGATCGTGTTGGCGTGGTTGTTGTCGGCGGTGGGCAAACGGTGGCCGGCCATCGGGTTGTTTTTGTTGGTGGTCTTGTTTTTGCCGGGGTTGTACGCCCGACAGAGCGCCTTCCAAATGGTGGTGTTGGAAAATCGGAACACCCCCAGCGCCATCGTGCAAAGCCAAGGTCAAACCGTAGCCATCAACGCCGGCAACGCTGGCAACGTCGGCTTTACCATGCTGCCCCTGTTGCAGAGCCAAGGCATCGGCCGCATCGACTGGGCGATCGCCACCGATCCCCAACCGGAACTCAGCGAAGGCTGGCGCCTTTTTGCCGATCCCAAATCCCCGCGCATTGGCAAATTTGTCGATTTGGAGGCCGCCGAC
Source organism: Oscillatoriales cyanobacterium SM2_1_8 (assembly GCA_012031195.1). Classification (GTDB taxonomy): domain Bacteria; phylum Cyanobacteriota; class Cyanobacteriia; order Pseudanabaenales; family Pseudanabaenaceae; genus UBA8156. Next base: position 2,118 of record JAAUUG010000184.1, on the reverse strand, counting down.
GCTTCCCAAACCTACCGCGCAACCCTCCAACAACTGCGCGATCGCGGTACCGAGGTCACCGCCTTGGCCGTGGGTCAAACCCTCGCCCTGGGGCCCCAAGTTCAGATCGAGCGGGTGCATCGGCTGGCCCTGCGGCTGCAGGTGGGCGATCGCCAATGGTTGCACCTCATCAACAGCGAAGAAAAAGCGCAGGCGGAACTGACCGCAAGCACCGCCAACCTGAAGGCCGACATTTTGTGGTGGAACGGTCGGCCCCTCCGGGAAGAGCTGTGGGCACGCATTCAACCGCAAATCGCCCTGGCCTCCAGCAGCGCCCTGGCGGAAACCACCCAAACCCAACTGGTAAAACGTAAAATCCAAGCCTTTTGGACCGGCCGCGATGGTGCCCTCCAATGGCAACCCGACGGCGCGATCCAGCCCCTTCAAGAGGCTACCGATCGCCAAGGAAGCCTGCTATAGCACCCGGTGGGTGTGGGCGTGTTGCTTCACGTTGTCCTCATCCCGCACGTTGTCCCGCACCGGGCGATCGCCCGGCACCAGGCGTTTGCGCTCGGTGGAATGGTTCAATGCCGTATAGGACTGTCCCAACGCCAAATGTTGTTGCGCCTGGGGGCGTCGTTGGTACGTCCGGGCCGCCGCGATCGCCCGTTCCGCGAAATCCGCGCAGGGAGCCACCCCGGCAAAGGGAACCTGCGGTTGACCGTCTACCGCCAACACCTCCCCCAAGGTCAAAGCCCGGGCTTGGCGATAGGAAGTGGTGATGCCTTGCACCAACGACTCCCAAGCCGCCGAAGGGATGGGCTCGGCGATCGCCACGGTGGTGGGCCCCCTCTCCCCGCACAAAACAAACCGCCTCCCCAAGCACCAAGTAGCTCTCTGCGGTCACATCTGGCGGATAAACGGTCATGGCAGATCTCCAATGTTGTCCCGATGGTAGCGCCCGTTGTCGCCAGACCACGGCTGGTTTTACAATTGTTAAGGGTTCAAGCACCCAACCGCTCACGTTATTTATGGAGATCGCGTGCAAGCCAATTCTCTGCTGGAAGTCCGGGGCGATCGCGCCGGTCAACTTCCATTCACCCTGCAAAGTTTGCGGGCAGCCATTCCGGCTCACTGTTTTGTGCCATCCCCGGCCCGTTCTTTAGCCTACGCCGCCCTTGATTTTGGCATCGTTGCCGCCCTCTACGCGGCGATGGTCGCCTTGCCGATGTGGTGGCTACGACCCCTATTTTGGCTAGCCTTGGGCACCATGTTTTGGGCTTTGTTTGTGGTGGGCCACGATTGCGGCCATGGCTCCTTCTCGCGCTCGAAAAAACTCAACGATGCGATCGGTCACCTCTGCCACAGCGTGATTTTGGTGCCGTACCACGGTTGGCGCATCAGCCACCGCACCCACCACGCCAACACCGGCCATGCCGACAACGACGAGAGCTGGTATCCCATCACCGAGACCAAGTACGCCGAAATGTCTTGGTACGAACGGTTGTTGCGGTTCAACCTGCCCCTCATTGCCTACCCGATTTACCTGTTCAAGCGATCGCCCGGCAAGAAAGGTTCTCACTTTTTGCCCAACAGCCCTCTGTTTCAGCCAAGCGAGCGTTGGGATGTGCTCACCAGCACCTTCTGGTGGGGGGTCATGGCAACCGCTTTGGTGGGGTTGGCGGTATGGCAGGGGCCATTATTTGTGTTGGATTACTACGGGATGCCCTACCTCATTTTCGTGATGTGGTTGGATTTGGTGACCTATTTGCATCACACCGAAGCCGACATTCCCTGGTATCGGGGCGAAGACTGGTCGTACCTGCGGGGGGCACTGTCCACCATCGACCGAGATTACGGGTTTTTCAACAAAATTCACCACGATATCGGCACCCACGTCGCCCATCACATTTTGCCAACATCCCTCACTACCACCTCCAAGAAGCCACTGCGGCCCTGGTACCGGTTTTGGGCTCCTACTACCGAAAAGCTACGGTATCGATTTGGCCGAGCTTTTTCCGCTCGGTGCAACGGTGTTGGGTGGTTCCCGCTCAAGGTTCGCCAGTGTTTTACCAACAGCCACCCCAAAGCTAACCGAGTTCATGCCGCCCTTGGCCCTCTCCTCGGGACGAGGGAAGT
>JAAUUG010000183.1 GCA_012031195.1 Oscillatoriales cyanobacterium SM2_1_8 | reverse complement strand
CTTTCGTTGGGCAAGAAAAAAACCGTGTCGGTTTTATAGCTGTTTTTGCATAGCGACGAGACAAAACAAGTCGGGTCGCAGGGGCGAAGCCCCCGTATTGGTTCTACTAGACTTTCGTTGGGCAGCAAAAAACCGTGTCAATTTTAATTAAAATAACTATAATTAAAATGACTATAGCTATATTCGGGTAGGTTCAGACATCGAAGGAAAAGGGGGTTTGGGGCTGCGCCGTTCGGCTGAGCGCTCACGCCAAAGCCCCCAGCCAGGGGTTTCCCCCCTGCACCCCGTCCTAACCAAGTTGTTTACAGCTATGCCTGTGGCCCTACCCCTTAACGGGCCGCCAACAGGAATTGGGCGATCGCCAAATCTTGGGGGGTGGTAATTTTCAGGTTGGTTTCTTCGCCGGGAACGATCGCCACGGGCCATCCCAATTTTTCAAACAATGCCGCATCGTCGGTGACTTCCCAACCCGCCGCCAAGGCTTGGCGATGGGCGTCCAAAATTTTAGGATAGGCAAAACCTTGGGGGGTCTGGGCGGCCCACAGGCGATCACGGGGGGGGGTGCCCACAACCTGGCGATCGACCACCTCTTTGATCGTATCTTTGACGGGGACAGCGGCCACGAAACCATCGCATTGGGCCAAAGCGGCGGCTCCGCGATCGAACAGGTCGGGGGTGGCCAAACAGCGCGCCCCGTCGTGGATCAGCACCCCGGTGGTGGTTGCCGCCAGGGCCTGCAAACCGGCATAGACCGAGGCTTGGCGGGTGGCTCCCCCCAACACCCAACGCACGGGTTTGGCAGGGTTCAAGGCGGCAACGATTTCGGCAAAAGCGGGAAAATCTTTGGCTTGCCCCATCAACACCACTTCGGCGATCGCCGTGGCTGCCAGGGCCGTCGCCAGGGTGTGGTGCAAGACCGGGCGATCGCCCAATTTCAACAACAATTTGTTGCGATCGGCGCCCATACGTTGGCCGCTTCCGGCCGCTGGAACCAACAGTGGAAATGCCATCGCCATGCTCGCTTCATCGGTGCCCTTTACGATAGCGAAAAACGGGCGCTAGGGGTTAAGGCCGCGGGCCGGCAGGGGAGCGGTCGAAATTGGGGGACGGCCAAGGGCCCACAAACCGCCCCCGATCGCCACCGTCAGGGCCAGGGCCAACCCCACGGCGAGACGACGAAACCGGGCCACCTGTTGCCGCAGACGCTCCATTTCGGCAGCCATTTGGGCCGGCGGCAAAGCTGGGGCCGGCGCCGATGGCAACAGCCCGGAAACCGGGGCCGCCGAGACTTCGACCGTGGTGGCGGCGGGGGGGGCAAAGGCGACTTGTTCCTGGAGCCAATTCACAATCAGTTTGGGGCAATTCTGCTGAAACCACCGCAGGGCCAGGGGCTGAACCAACGGCTTGACCAGCTTGGCGGTGTTTTTCAGGGGGCGGTTTGCCCAGGGGTGGGGGGCTTTGCCGTTGGCCAGGTTGATGACCCCCATGTCGTAGAGATGGCTCAGCACCAAGCGGGCGGTGGCTTCTTCCCGTTGGAACAGGTTTTCCAGCAACAATTGCAAATCCCGCAACTGCTCGGCTTCGCGGCGCTCTTCGTCGGGGGTCTTGGATCGGGGAGCCATGGCCAGCATCAACGCCTTCGGTTTTAGCTTACCAAGTTCGCAGCCGCGATCGCGCTATACTTGCCTCCGTCTTTGCCCTACGATTGTGACGACCCTTGGCAGCCTTGCGACCCTAGCCCAGGTTTTGGGCACCGCCCCTCCGGTCTCCGATGCCGTGGTGCAGCGCCTGCATACCGATTCCCGCACCATTGAACCCGGCGATTTGTTTGTGGCTTTGGCGGGCGATCGCTTTGACGGTTGCGATTTTGTGGCCGAGGCGTTGGCGCGGGGGGCGATCGGGGCGATTGTGCCTCCCCAGCGTCGAGGGGAATTTGCGGTCGCGGGGCCGTTTTTGGCCGCGGAGCCCCTGGCGGCTTACCAAACCCTGGCCCGGTGGTGGCGGGAGCGTTGCCCGTTGCCGGTGGTGGCGGTGACGGGTTCGGCGGGGAAAACCACCACCAAAGAATTGTTGGCCAGCATCCTGACGTTTTTTGTACCGGCCGGCCAAACCGTCGCCAAAAACTTGGCCAATCACAACAACGACATCGGGGTGGCGCAAACCCTGCTGACGTTGCACCCCGAACGGCACGGATTTGCGGTGGTGGAGATGGGAATGCGTGGCCCCGGCGAAATCGATCGCCTGGCGCGGATGGCCCGACCGGATGTGGCGGCCATCACCAACATCGGCACGGCCCACATTGGGCGATTGGGTTCCCAAGGGGCGATCGCCGCCGCCAAGTGCGAGTTGTTGGCCGCGCTGCCGCCCGACAAGATGGCGGTGCTGAACGGGGACGATCCTTGGCTGACCCAAACGGCGGCGCGGTGCTGGTCAGGGCCCACCCTGCATTGCGGTTTTGAGGGCGGAGAGGTGCGGGGAGTGCATCGGGGCGATCGCCTGACGGTTACGGCGGCCCACCGTCAATGGACAGGCACTTTGCCCTTGCCGGGGGCCCACAACGCCCGCAACCTGTTGTTGGTGTTTGGCGTATTGCAGGCCCTCGACCTGCCCTGGGAAACCCTGCCGGCCGATTTGCCCCTGCCCGATCTGCCGGCGGGTCGTGCCCGGTGGTACCCGCTGGGGGGGGTTACCATCCTTGACGAAACCTACAATGCTTCGCCCGAAGCCGTGATGGCCGCCATTGGCTGGCTGGCGACGGTACCGGCCCGCAAACGCTGGGCGGTGTTGGGCACCATGAAAGAATTGGGCGATCGCAGCACCGACTTGCATCGGGCGGTGGGGGACTGCCTGAAGGCCCAGGCGATCGACGGGGTGGTGGTGCTTTGCGATGGCGAAGCCGATGTGTGGTTGGATTGCGGGGTGCCGGCCTGGGGCGTGACCACCCACGCCGCCGCCGCCGACCAACTGTTGACCCTGGTGCAACCCGGCGATGCGGTGCTGTTCAAGGCTTCGCGGTCGGTGGGTCTCGAACAAGCCCTGCAGCAGTTTGGCGATCGCTGGGCCCCACCCTAGGACGGTTGCCCCCCACAAACCGGAGGGTTTCCGTGGCAGCCGGCTCCAACGGCGAACCCCACGGCAATTCCAGATAAACGGTGGTGCCGCTCCCCAACCCACTTTCGATCGCCAACCGACCGCCGTATACCTCCATCAACCGCTTGGCGATCGCCAAACCCAAACCAATGCCCTGTTGCTCGCGCCAGCGGCGATCGAATTGCACAAACGCCCCGATGTTGGTCCGTTGGGCAGCACTCAGACCACAACCTTGATCGCTCACCTGCAACCGGTAGGCCCCGCCCCCAGCCATCCCTTGAACCGCCACCGGGGTCCCCGCCTCCGAGTATTTGAAAGCATTGTCCAAAATTTCCGTCAAAGCCCGCGCAAACTTGGTGGCCGGGAGGGACAACAACGCCGAACCAACATCAATGCTGAGATCGGCCAGGCGTTGGTACCGGCTGGCCACCGCCAAGGCCACATCGTAGGCTTGGGCGGCATTGCCGCAATCGGTTTCGGCCAAAGCCGGCCGCGGATTGCCAATCTCCTCCGCCAAACCGATCAACTCCAATTCGGTGTACAACAAAACGTTTTCCACCAGTCCCAGCAACCGATGGCCCGACTGCGCAATCGCCGTCGTTAGTTCCACCAGATCGGGGCGATCGAGGTCGCTCAATTCCATCGCCAGCAGTTCGGCCGGAGCCAAAATCCCCTGCAACGGCGTCTTGAGCTCGTGGGGCAACGCCAGGGCAATGCTGTCCCGCAACCGCTGCAGGCGTTCGGCCGTGCAGATTTCAATTGTCCGGTGCCGTTCCAACTGGGCGCGAACCGCCGCCAACAATTCTTCGACGCGAAACGGCTTGAGCAAATAATCGTTGGCCCCGCCGGTCATGCCCTGACGCAAACTGTCCCGATCGGTTTTAGAAGTCAAAAAAATAAACGGGGTAAGCCGGAAGGCTTCTTCCTGCCGCAGGATGCTCAAAACTTGATAACCCGACAAATCGGGCATGTTGATGTCGCACAGAATGAGATCGGGCAGGGTTTGGCGGGCCGCAGCAATGCCCGCCGTACCGTTGTTGGCCTCGGTTACTTCATAGCCAGCGTCCCGCAGCACCTCGACCGTTTGTTCCCGTAAGCCGGTTTCATCGTCGATCGCCAAAATTTTGACCATGGGCGTTCCCGGTTGCTGAGAACTATTTTGCGCGATTCCGACCCAAAACCTGCGGTTAATTTTTGGGAATTGCCACGGCTTGGCGATCGCGCAGCAGGCCCACAAACTTGGCAAACAGGTAATCGGCATCGTGGGGGCCAGGGCTGGCTTCGGGGTGGTATTGCACCGAAAACAGGGGGAGGGTGGGATGGGCCAAACCCGCCACGGTGCGATCGTTCAGGTTCACGTGGGTGATGGTGACCCCGGCTTGGGTCAACGAGTCGGCATCCAGGGCAAAACCGTGGTTTTGGCTGGTAATTTCTACCCGGCCCCCCGGTTGCCCCGCCGGTTGATTGAGGCCGCGGTGGCCAAATTTGAGTTTGAACGTGCTGCCGCCCGCCGCCAACCCCAAAATTTGATGCCCCAAACAAATGCCAAACATCGGTTTGGCCGCCGCCATCAAATCGCGGACGGTGGCAATGCCTTCGGTCACCGCCGCCGGATCCCCCGGCCCGTTCGAGAGAAAAATCCCATCGGGATGGAGGGCCAAAATGTCCGCCGCCGGGGTGGTGGGCGGCACCACCACAATGCGACAACCGTAGCTTGCCAACCGCCGCAAAATGTTGCGCTTCACGCCAAAATCGATCGCGACAACGGTCACTTTGGGTTCTTGGGCGGTGGGATCGGCCACAAATTCCCAGTTGGTAGGGGTTGGTTCCTGCCATTCGTAAGGGCGATCGGTCCCGGCGGCGTTGGCCAGGTTCAAGCCTTCCATCGAAGGGGCGGCCTGCACCCGGGCCAAGAGGGTCGCCGGGTCTAAAATTTCGGTCGAAATGGCGCCATTCATCGCCCCCAAGCTGCGGATTTTGCGGGTGAGGGCCCGGGTATCGATGCCGGCAATGCCGGGGATGTGGTGGGCCCGCAGGTAGTCGGGCAGGGATTGCCGCGATCGCCAGTTGCTGGGTTGGGCCGTCACGTTGCGGGCGATCGCCCCACTCACTTGCGGTTTCGCCGATTCTTCGTCCTCCGGGTTCACCCCGGTGTTGCCCAGTTCCGGATAGGTAAAAGCCACCAGTTGCCCCCGGTAACTGGGATCGGTCAACACTTCTTGGTAGCCGGTCATGCCCGTATTGAACACCACTTCGCCCAGGGCGGTGCCGCCGGCACCAAAACCATAGCCCCGGTAAACGGTACCGTCGGCAAGCACAAGGAGGGCAGGGGGTTTCGCCATAGAACTTTCCAAACGCTGACCTAGGGTAACGGGTATTATCGCAACAGAAAGCGCTTTAAGGAACAGAATTGGTGCGGATCTTGGGGCTCGATCCCGGTTTGGCAACCCTTGGTTTTGCCCTAGTGGATGTGGTGGCCCCCGGCACCCCCCACCTTTTTGACTACGGCGTGATCCAAACCGCCAAACATCAGCCCCTCGGCGATCGCCTCCACACCATTTTTGAGGATTTGCACCACGTGGTGGCCCGCGATGGCCCCGATTGCGCGGCGATCGAAAAGCTGTTTTTTTACCGCATGGGCAACCTGGTGGCCGTGGCCCAGGCCCGGGGCGTCATGTTGTTGGTGTTGCACCAACGGCAACTGCCCCTCCAAGAATTTTCCCCCCCCGAAATCAAGCAGGCCCTCACCGGCCGTGGCAATGCCAACAAACACGACGTGCGGGCGGCGGTCATGCGGGAATTTGGGTTGACGCGCCCCCCCCAACCCGACGATGCCGCCGATGCGATCGCCATTGCCCTCACCGGCTGCTTTCGTCGCCACGCGATCGCCTGAAAAGGGTTACCATAATTACGGTTTTGGCGACGCTGTTGCAAATGGAAAATTCCGGTACTTCTTGGCTCCAATCTCTGTGGACGGTCTGGCAAAGCGACAAAGCAGCGACCTACCGTCTGATGTTGACGGTGTTTGCCACGGTTTTCCTGGCGGAGTTGGGCGACAAAACCCAGTTGGCTACCTTGCTGTTTGCCACCAATGCCGAGGTGAACAAATGGCTGGTGTTTGCGGGTTCGGCGTTGGCCCTGGTGCTGACTTCGGCGATCG
>JAAUUG010000182.1 GCA_012031195.1 Oscillatoriales cyanobacterium SM2_1_8 | reverse complement strand
CGCCCGGCTCCCCCCAACCCGTTGACCTTCACCGCTGGCAACCCCGACCAGGTTTGGCAAATGGGCAACGGCCGTTTGGAAATTTATGTGCGGCAGACGCCCTATGCCACGGCCCGCCTCATTATCGTCACCGGACGCACGAGGGTGGCGACCACCGCCCAACGCTTGCTGAACAACCGCTGGCTGGATTCGGGCCGTTTTGAAGCCGACCCCACCCAAACCCAACGGTTGCCGGTAACCCTCTGCGGTCAGTCCCTGGACAATACCCGGGAAGAAGGAATTTACCGGGTGGATGCCCTGAGCTTGCCGGCCATTCGCGATCGCCTGACCCTGCCCCAGGGCGATCGCGAACAGGTGGTGGTGGTGGTGGCCTATGGCCGCAATCCCCCCCGCCTCGCCGATGAACTGCTGAAATCCCTAGCGTGTCGGCAACTGGTACCGGAACTCCCGCCGCCCTGAGTAATTGGTGAGATCGGCCAGTTCGTTGAGGGTACGCACCCCTTCGTACTTTTGACCGCCAATCACCCAAGTGGGCGTGACCCGCACCCCCGCAGCGTTGCACTGTTGGGGCTGGGGATTGTGCCCGCCAGGATTGCACTCCACCTGCGGAATTTCGGCAAAGGCTTCCCGACCAAACAATTCCTTTTGCATGTGGCACGCCGGACAGGTGTAGGCCTCAAACACTTGCGCCCCCTGGACCTTGAGATGGCGGGCCAAGGCCAACTCGTCGCGACCGGAAGCGCGCTGAACCGGCCACCCCCGGTTGGAGGTGGGGGGCCCCACCGGCCGGGTCACCACGGGACTGTCCACGGGGGACTGGGCAATCGCCTCGACGTTGCCGAACACCGCCAGCGCCCCCGTCAGGGTCACGGTGGCGGCAATCACCGACAAAAACAGAAATTGCCCAAAGTCTTCCCATTCCCGCCCCAGCAGCGTCACCGCAAACAAGCTCATCGAAAACCCTGCCGACGCGATGCAGTAGGGACAGGCCGCTTGAATTTTGAAGGCCAAAATGTACATCAAATAGGCGCTGAAGGCCGCCATGGCGGCAGCCCCCACGGCCAAAAACGTCCAGGTGTAGGACTCCACTTTTTGCCGCAGTTCTTTCTGAGACTCGGCAGGGAGCAGCAACGGGGCGATCGCCAGCCCCCCCATCCCCAGGTAAGCCCCCAACCCGTACAAACTCAAAGGCAACCCAAACAGGGTGGCGTAGGGGCTGGCCAACACCTGGGAACACCCCGCCACCGGGCAAGCTGCAGGGTTATCGGTCAGCTTGATCACCGTGAGGTAGGCGGTGATCGCCACCCCCACCGCCGCGATGGCGGCCAACAAAGGGCGGGCATACCGTTGCCACCACGGCAAATTTTGTCGCCTCCGTACCATGCCTGTTCTCCCAATTTTTGCGCTAGGTCATTATGCCCGCTGGAACACTTCGCCGATCCGGGCCCCCAATTTCGGCAAATCGTACAACAACAAATAAAAACAGGGCACTACAAACAGGGTCAGTAGGGTGGCCACCGACAAGCCCGCAAACACCACGATGCCCAAGGGCTGCAGAAATTCGCCTCCTTCCCCCAAACCCAAAGCCATCGGGAAAGACCCCAACACCGTGGTGGCCGTGGTCATCAAAATCGGCCGCAACCGCTGCGGCGCCGCCTTGACCATGGCCGTAAAGCGATCGTCCCCCTCTTGGTCGCGGATTTGGTTGGCCAACTCCACCAACACGATCGCGTTGTTGACAGCAATCCCCACCAGCAAAATCGCCCCCACGGCGGCCACCGCGCTCAGGGATTGGCCAGAAACCCACAACCCGAAAATGCCCCCCGCCAAGGCCAACGGCACCGCCAACATGATCGCAAACGGATCGACCAACGAGTTGTATTGCACCGCCATCACCGCAAACACGAGGAAGGCCGCCAACAGACTCAAAACACCCGCAGCCTGCGCCAATTCGGTTTGGGCCACAGCAGCGCTGGCTGGCAACAGGTCACCCCCGCCGGCAACGCCACCTCGGCGATCGCCTGGGCCGTCTCTTGAAGGGCTTGGGTGAGGTCGGCCCCCCGCTCCAAGTTGCCCAAAATCAAGAAAACGTTGCGTTGGTTGGTGCGCTGAATCTCGCCGGGGGCCAAAGCCTCCACCACTTGGGTCACATCCCCCAGCAATACCGGGGACTGCTGCCGCCGCAGCAACGGCAATTGGGCCAGTTGGGAAGGTGCCGTCAGGGTGTCGGGATCGATCTGCAACCGTACATCCACCAACCGTTCCCCCCGCTGCAACTGGGTGGGCACCGTGCCTTCGATCGCCACCTGCAACAATTGCCCCACGTCGTTGGCGGTCAACCCCAATTGGGTCAGCCGCTCCCAATCGGGCCGCACTTGGTATTCCGGTTGGCGGGCATCGGTGTCGGGCCGGAAGCTGGCTCCTTTCACTTTTTCATCCAATACCGCCAACACCTCCCGACCGGCGCTTTCCAAAACTTCCGGGTTGGTGCCCTGCAACAGGATGTCGATGTCGGTGCGCGGCACCGGCGAGTTGTTGGTGAGAATCCCCCGCACCCGCTCCGGCGTGAGCCGCACCCGAATTCCGGCCAGGTTCAGCTTGCCCACCTCACGGTTTACCTTTTGCACAAAGGCTTGGGCGTTGGTGCCGGGCTTGAGCACCACCGAACCTCCCCCCCGCAACGGATTGGCGTTGGTATTGCTGCCAAACAAAGAACCCCCTGCCGTCAAAAACACATACTCGGCTTCCGGTTGGGCCTGCAACAATTCGTCCAGTTTGGCCATGACGGTGCGGTTGGTGGCCAAGGTCGTCCCCGGCGGGAACTGAGCGCCAACGTTGACGTTGCCCGTGTTCACCGGCGGCACAATCTCCTGGGGCAGTCGCTGAAACGTCCACAGGCTGCTCCCCCCCAACCCCAACACCACCACCAAAACCACCAGCCATCGCCACCGCAAAACCTGCTGCAGGGTGCGCCCATAGGCCACGGTGCTCGCTTGAAAACTCCGGTCGAACCCCAACCACAGGGGCGATCGCCCCAAACCACTGGAAGCCCGAATCGGCAAAATCCGCGATAGAAACGCGGGCACGACGGTGACCGCCACCACAATCGAAGCCGCTACGGCAAAACTGATGGTGAGGATCAGCTCGTTGAACAACAACGACAGAAAACCGCCGATGAACAAAAACGGCACCACAGCCACGATGTTGGTACTGGTGGAAGCCACCAGGGCCGACTCGATGCTGCTGCTGCTTTGCTCCAACCGCCGCAAAAATTCGTTAAACCGGAAGTTGGGCTGCTTGAGCACGTCTTCGGTGCCGACGGCGATGCTCTCCAACATCACGATCGCGTTGTCCATGACAATGCCTACCCCCAAGGCCAAGCCCCCCAAACTAAACAGGTTTAGGGATAGCCCAAACAACCCCATCAACATCACCGCCCCAAAGGTGGACAAGGGAATCGCAATGACAATTGCCAGGGTTTGCCGCACCGAGCCCAAAAAGAGCAGCACGGAAAGGGCTGCCAAAACCGCGCCAACAATGCCGGAAAACGTTACGTTGTCCAGCGCTGCCCGAATTGGCCGTGAATCGTCCAGGGTGGCCGTAATCACCGTCCCCACTGGAAACAAATCTTGGCCCTGCAAGCGGGCCAACCGATCTTTGACGGCGGTCACCACGTCGATGGTGTTGGCATCCGGCTGCTTCTGAACACTCACCCGCACGGCTGGCTGACCGTTTAGGCTCGCAAACACCCGCTGCTTCTCGGTGCCGTCGGTGATTTTGGCAAAGTCCCGCAACAAAAACCGCCGATTCCCGGAGTCAAACACCAAGTTCTCAATCTCGGCCCCCGATTGAAACCGACCGACGGCTCGGGTTAAGGGTTCGATTGCCCCGCCTTCCACCCGACCGCCGGAAATGTCCAGGTTGCGATCGCGCAGGGCGTTGGTAACATCGCTGAGGGGAATCCCCAAAGCCTGCATCCGGGCCAAATCCAGGCTCACTTGCACTTCTTCCTGCACGCCGCCGGTGACGTCAATGGCACCCACACCGGGCACCACCTGCAATTCCCGGGCCAATTCTTCGTCGGCAAACCGCCGCAGTTCGCCAATGGTCACGTCCTGGGCGGTCAAAGCCAGCTCGTAGACCGGCAATTGGGATGGGTCAAACTTGAAAATGCGAATGTCTTCGATGTCGTCGGGCAAGCGGCCCCGCCCCCGGTTGAAGGTGGCAGTCACGTCGTTGAGGGCCCGCTCCAAATCGCCGCCAGCCCGAAAGAACAGGTCTACCCGGACTTGCCCTTCCCGCGTCCGCGAAAAAATTTGCTCTACCCCTTCGGTGGTCGCCAAGGTTTGCTCCAGGGGGCGGGTGATCTCGTCTACAGCCACCTCCGGCGAGATGCCGGGGGCCGACAGTTGCACCGCAACCCGGGGATAGGTGATGGACGGCAACAAATCGACGTTCAGTTGGCTGATGAAAAAGCTGCCCAGCACCACCACCACGGTGCACAACACCAGGGTGCCAATGTGCCGCCGTACGGCCAAACCGCTCCAACTAAATTTTGTCATGATGGACTCCGCTGGCGTTGTGGGTTATTGGATGGATGGCTTGGTGGGGGCGGCCGACAACAAACTGGGGGCCAGTTGGGCACCCTCCTTCAGGGGTTGACCGCTCCGGGCCACCACGGTTTCTCCGGCATTTAACCCGGAAACCACGGCGACAAATCCATCCCGTCGCGCCCCCCAAGACCACTTCCCGGGCCGCCGCTCGGTATTGGCCAGATTCGGCGGCAAGGGCCACAAAAATTTTGCCCGTTTCCCCGGCTTTGACCGGGCGATCGCCACCCACCCGCAAAGCGGTCTGGGGAATCACCAAAGTTTCGGCGGCGGGGCTGGCAAACCGCACCTGCCCCAGCATCCCCCCCCGCAAACCTTCGCTTTCGCGCAACTGGACTTCGATGGGCACCAACCGGGAATCCACCCGAGCAGAGGGCGCAATGCGGGCAATTTCGCCGCTGTAGACCCGACCGGGGAGGGCATCAAAGGTGACGGTGGCCCCTTGCCCCACGGTCAGCGCCCCGGTTCCCAATTCCGAAATTTCGGCGATCGCTTTGATCTGCCCAAAATCGCCTACCTGCAACACGGCCCCGCCGGGCTGCAACAAGTCGCCGACATCAACAATCCGGGCCATCACCACCCCCGCCGTGGGCGATCGCAGTTCGGTGAAGGACAACCGTTCCCGGGCTTGGGCCACCAGGGCCCTCTGGGCTTCGATCCGGCGCTGACCCGCCGCCACCCCCTGTTGTTGGGCCTGCCGCCGTTCTTGGGCGGAACGCACGCCCCGCTGGGCGGCTTCGGCGGTGGTGCGATCCAAATCCGCCCGCTGTTGGGAAATCACGCCACCGGCCACCAGTTCCGCCGAACGCTGGGCATCCAATTTGGCCCGGGCCGCCTCCAGTTGGGCCCGCTCCAATTGGGCTTCGCTGTCCCGGACTTCCGCCCGCAACCGCTCCCATTCCGCCTCCCGGGCCGCCAATTCCGCTTCGGCCTGCAGGAGGGTGGCCCGCAATACCCCGTCGTCCAATCGCCCCACCAATTGACCGGCTTCTAGGCGATCGCCCACATCCACGGTCAATTCCACCAGCCGCCCTTCCACCCGGGCCCGCAGTTGGGACTCCCGCTGGGGCGCAGCGGTGATCGGATAACGGCGATCGTCCCCAAAGGCTTTGGCCTGCACCACCACCAAATCCACCGGAATGGGCCGGTTCGCCGCCGCTTCGGGTCGCGGCCGTTGGGCGGTGGCCTGCCGCTCGCCGAGGAGAGCATACCCCAACCCGATCGCCCCTAGCGCCAATGCCAGGATTCCCCCCACTTTGACCCCGTATCCCATGCGGCCCCCTTCGTTAAGAAATCCTAAGGACTGGGACGTTCTCCGATTCCTTTCGGTTCACGGCAGGATGGATTGCCCCTAGGGGCAGTCTAGGGGTTGCTTAAATTTTTGTAAAGATTGGGGCTGGTGTGGTCTTGATTTCCCCTCACCCCAGCCCACAAGGGGAGAGGGAGCAAAATCATCTCTATTACCTTTGTTCCCCTTCTCCCTGCTTGGGGAGAAGGGGTTAGGGGATGAGGGAAAACAAGAATCTGGGGGCAGAGCCGGCTACACCCCACACCCCTCTTCAGGTGTTAGAGCTAGCTTGCGTGAGTCCCAAAGATATGGAGATGACCGGTAAGGACGGTGACGGCGGTACCCCCCAATTCCACCCGATCGC
>JAAUUG010000181.1 GCA_012031195.1 Oscillatoriales cyanobacterium SM2_1_8 | reverse complement strand
CGAGCCGTGCGGAAAGCTTGGCAGTACATCCCCCCTTGGTTATAGTCACTTTAATTAAGAATGCGCCTGTATAGCTGTTTTGCATAGCGACGAGACAAGACAAGTCGGGTCGCAGGGGCGAAGCCCCTATTGGTTCTATTAGACTTTCGTTGGGCAAGAAAAAACCGTGTCAGTTTTAATTAAAATGACTATGCCTGGCCGTGGATGCCCATGGTATGCCGGTCAGAGTTCTTATTACAGAAATTACCGGTGCGGATTGCCGGCAGGCTTGCCAGTTGATGGAGGGCATAGAGATGCCACCGATGTCCTAGCCGACCGTGCCTACGATACCAATGAGATTCTGGGGTATTTGCAGGGGAAAAGAATCGTAAGCAAGGGCGTGAGTATGGCAAGTATTTGTACAAACTGAGGCATTTGGTAGAAAACGTATTTCTACAGCTGAAGCAGTGACGTGGTATTGCCACCCGCTATGCCAAAAACACATCTTCATTTCTTGCCGCAGTCCACATTCGATGCCTTGCATTGTGGGCTAAGTTATTTTGACGGCATCCTCTAGGTGGGGGGATTGGCGGGGTTGGCGGTCGGGGGTACGAGCAGCCGTTCTCGGTCTTCGCTG
The DNA here is from genome assembly GCA_012031195.1 of Oscillatoriales cyanobacterium SM2_1_8. Lineage (GTDB taxonomy): Bacteria > Cyanobacteriota > Cyanobacteriia > Pseudanabaenales > Pseudanabaenaceae > UBA8156. The sequence continues at coordinate 5,704 of JAAUUG010000181.1, read as the reverse complement.
CGGTAAACACAATCTACCTGCGGTTGGCTATTGAGGTCGCCGACATACCCAAAGGTGTTCATGCGGTCTTTGCAGGTGCGAATGTCGGCATCACGGATGGTTCCCTGTCGCAGCAATTCGTTCCAGTTGTTGGGCAGGACGACACAACCCGGCTGCACTTCCGATTGGCTGACGTAGACATTGAAAGGGTTGAGGGTGACGTAGGTGCGGGTGTTGGTCACCAGGGCCGAGGCCCCATAGTTGTTGCAGAAATCGCGGCTGGGGGCAATGTTGTCGAGACGGATAGCATCGACGGTTTGCGGCGAAGGATTGAGGGTGGAGAGGGCCGCCCCAATCGCGATGCCTACGGCGAGAATGGCTCCCCAAATGGCGATCCGGAGGGTTCCGCTGCGGCTTTCTTCGGGGGGGGTATAGGTGGAATTGTTGCTGCGACGACGTACCATAGCCTTGCTGCGAACTTCTCTCTAGTATGCCCCTTTCTCCGGATTTGGTGGGCTCGCGCCCATTGCTGGCCCGCTTGTTGGTGCCCGATGCGCCGTTGCTGGTGGAGGTGGCTGCCCCCGATGCCGTTTTGGCCGAAGCTTGGCAGCGGCTGCACCCCCAGGGGGAATACCGAGCGATCGCCCCCGAGGAACCTTTGCCGGAGGGTACGGCCTGTGCGGTGATTGCCGATGTGCGGGCGATCGGGGGGGCCGCTGGCTTGGGACGTTACCGCGAAGGCTTGGCCCCCGATGGGCAATTGTTGGTCTACGTGCCAAATGCCCAGTATTGGCGACGTTTGCAAGGTTTGGTGACCGGGGAGGAGGACTGGGGGCCAGGTTTTTTGCTGGCCACGGTTCCGTCGCAAATTGGGGAATGTTTCCATCTGTGGGACGTGCAATGGGACACGCCGCCATTGACCGACGAAGGGGCGATCGCCTGGCAGCGATTGGTCCAAACGGTGCAGCCTTTGGTGCCCCAGCCCGATCGCTTTGAGCAAGAGACCCGGATTGCGGGGGGAGTGTTTCGGATGACGGCGGTGCCACCGTCGCGACCGTTGTTGATCCACACCTTTATCAGTGCGCCCATTGGGTGCGATCGGGTGCGGGTGTTGGAGCCCGATCGCCTCAGCCAGACCATTCCCGGCACCCGCATTCAACACAGCCGGCCCCGGGAGGCGATCGCCATGCGGGGGCTACCGGGCGAAGAAAAGGTATTTGTGTGGCAGCGGGCGTTGCTGTGGTATCCCCAAGACATTCAGAAGCAAAAAGTGTTTTGCGGAACCAGTATTTGATTGTGATGGAGCACGACGACGACCCTTATTTTTGGCCGGAAAATGCCGACAACAAATTCATGGTGTTTTGGACATCCCATTGTGTCCAGACCAGTACGGAGCAACTGGCCCAGCACCTCACCCAGTTCAATCCCAACGTGAAGGTGTTTCGGAACCATTTGTCTTTTTTGCCGCCGCGCCGGTCTTACCCCAAAAAGAGCGCCGTCACCTTATTTTTTGGCGCTTTGAACCGAAAAGCCGATTGGGAACCGCTGATGCCTGCCTTAAACCGGGTCTTGAAAAAGTACCAAAACGTCTCGGTGCGGGTGATTCACGATCGCGAATTTTTTGAGGCGCTGGCCACCAAGCACAAAGAATTTCAGCCCTTTTGCCCCTACGAGCGCTACCAGGAAATTTTAAGCCATTGCGACATTGGGATTTTGCCGTTGTTGGACAACCAGTTCAACCGGATGAAATCGGACTTGAAGTTTGTCGAACACGCCGGATTTGGCACCGTGGCCTTGGCCAGTCCTACGGTGTACGCCGAATCGGTGGTGGAAGGAGAAACGGGTTTGTTGTTTCGATCGCCTGCCGAGTTTGAAACGAAGTTGGTGGAGCTGATTCGGGACGGGGCCTTGCGTCAACGCTTGGCCGAAAACGCTTACGCTTGGGTCGCCCAATCCCGTCTGCTCAGCCAGCATTACCGGGAGCGACGGGACTGGTACTTGGCCATGCGGGACGATTTGCCACGGCTCAACGCCGAGTTGCGGGAGCGCTGCCCCGAGCTTTTCGATTAGGCACTTTGGGGAAAATCGTGCCGCCGGGGGGAGCCACCCTCTTCGGCCCATCCGGTTTCCCGAAAATAGGGGACAATCCAAGCCGGTACGGCAAACTTGCCCTCCTGGCGGCCCAGCAGGTGGCGATCCTGAAGGGCGGCCAGCGCTTCCAAAACCCGGCCCCGGGGCAGCCGTTCGCCCAAAGCTTCGTACAGTTCGGCAAAAGCCACCGGATGGGACAAATTCACCAAAGCCGAGACCACTTGCCGTTCCAACGGGGAAAGCCGTCGCCCTTGGCGATCGCACAGGCTGCGCAGGCTGCCCAACAATTCGGCTTCGGCCAGGATGGTCGCCGCTTCGGCCGTGATGAGGGCTGCCAACGATTGGACAGCGGCTTGCACCAACCCCGGATGCCCTTGCCAACGTTCGGCCAAACCCAAAGTTTGCAAATGGGCCGGAATCCACAGCGCACACAGAGCAGGCGGCAACCCCAACACCTCGTGCGATCGCACCGTACTGATTTCGGTCAAGCGTGGGGAGGGCAATTCCGGCGGCCGCTCTTGGGAGGCAACCACCACACAACTGTTGTGGCGACTGTGGCTCAAGCGGTTCAACAACTCGCCGCAACGTTCATAGCCCGGCCGGTAGCGACCGATTTCCCCTGGGGCCAACAGGTGTTCCCAGCCGTCCAACACCCACAGCACCCGCCGCCGACCCAACCCCGCCAAAATCCCGCGAATCCCGGTTTCCCCTTGGCCAATCGTTTCCTGCCAGTCTTGCCACAACTCCTCGGCCGTGAGGCTGGGGCTGAGGGAGTACCAAATCACCGTGTCAAAAGCGTTCGCCAACTTTTCGGCCAAAGCCGCCGCCAGCCACGATTTGCCCGTCCCGATCGCCCCCAACAACCCCACCAACCGCCAGCGATCGCCCACCACGCCGGCGGCTAGGGCCGTCAACTCCTCCTGGCGTCCCTGAAACCCGCGAATTTCCGGCATTTCTCCCCACCACATCGCCGCCTTGGGCAACTTGCCCTGCTGCTGCCGTAGGGACTGCTGCCGCAACACCACTTGAATGTTGTGTTTGGTAGTCTTCTCGCTGACCGCCTGCGACACTTTCCGCCACAGTCGGTACCCCACATCGCGAATGTAGGAAGAATCGTAGCCGGAACGCTCCGCAATTTCGGCGTAGGTTCGACCGCCCCACGTCCACCGAAGCACCAACTCTTCGACGTGATTTAGGGGCTTTTCCAACAACCCGTCCAACAAGGCCAGGGCTTCGTCCAGCGACAAACCCCCATCGTCCGCCCCTGGGGCGGTCCCAAATCCTTCTGATGTCATGGCGTCTCCTCAACCTAGAGGCTTGCCCGCGTGCGTCTGGGGCAAACCGGTTTCTTTGAACAAGCTGGCTGAAGTTTTACCACAATTTCGCGACTTGGCAAGACAATTCGCACCGGCGATCGCGAATGCCAAGGAGACCGACCCATACCCTAGACTGGAGGAATCACGATAGCCCATGGAACCATGCACCTAGCCGACCTTACCCATCCCAACCAACTGCACGGCCTCAGCCTTGGCCAACTGGAGGCGATCGCCGCCGAAATTCGCGAAAAGCACCTGCAAACCATCGCCGCCACCGGCGGGCACCTGGGGCCGGGGTTGGGGGTGGTGGAACTCACCTTGGGGTTGTATCAAGTTTTGGATTTGGATCGCGACAAAGTGGTTTGGGATGTGGGGCACCAAGCCTATCCCCACAAAATGCTCACCGGTCGTTACAAAAATTTTCACACCCTGCGCCAGAAAAACGGCATTGCCGGCTACCTCAAGCGGTGCGAAAGCTCCTTCGATCACTTTGGGGCGGGGCACGCTTCCACCAGCATTTCGGCAGCTTTGGGCATGGCTTTGGCCCGGGATTTGCAGGGGGAAAACCACAAATGCGTGGCCATCATTGGCGACGGTGCGCTGACAGGGGGCATGGCCCTCGAAGCCATCAACCATGCCGGGCACTTGCCCAAAACCAATTTGCTGGTGGTGCTCAACGACAACGAAATGTCGATTTCGCCCAACGTGGGGGCGATCCCCCGTTACCTCAATCGTCTGCGCTTGAGCCCGCCGCTGCAATTCCTCAAAGACAACATCGAAGGTCAAATTCGCAGCCTGCCTTTTGTCGGCGAGTCCATCAGCCCCGAACTGGAACGGATCAAAGACAACATCAAAATCCTCACCATGGTGCAAAACAAGGTGGGGGCGGTGTTTGAGGAATTGGGCTTCACCTACATTGGCCCCATCGACGGCCACAACCTCCGGGAACTGATCGACGTGTTTCGTACCGCCACCCACCTGCCGGGGCCGGTCTTGGTGCATGTGGCCACCACCAAAGGCAAGGGCTACAGCTACGCCGAAGAAGATAAGGTGGGGTACCACGCCCAAAATTCCTTCGATTTGGCGACGGGCAAAGCCAAGGCTTCCAGCAGCAGCAAACCCAAGCCCCCCCAGCTACTCAAAGGTGTTTGCGGAAACCTTGGTGGCGCTGGCGGAGCAAGACCGCCGGATTGTGGGGATCACCGCCGCGATGGCCACCGGCACCGGACTGGACAAACTGCAACAAAAGTTGCCGGAGCAATATGTCGATGTGGGCATCGCCGAGCAACACGCGGTGACGTTGGCCGCAGGGATGGCGACCCAAGGGATGCGACCGGTGGCGGCGATCTACTCCACGTTCCTGCAACGGGCGTTTGATCAGATTTCCCACGATGTGTGCACCCAAAACCTGCCGGTATTTTTCTGTTTGGATCGGGCGGGGATTGTGGGGGCCGATGGCCCGACCCACCAGGGGATGTACGACATTGCCTACCTACGATGCCTGCCCAACATGGTGTTGATGGCCCCCCGCGACGAAGCGGAATTGCAGCGGATGTTGGTGACGGGGATTCAACACCCGGGCCCGATCGCCATGCGCTATCCCCGGGGCAACGGTTACGGGGTTTCCCTCAGCCAGGGCCCTTGGCAACCGATTCCCATTGGCCAGGGGGAACTGCTGCGGGAAGGGGGCGACGTGTTGTTGGTGGGCTACGGGTCGATGGTGTACCCGGCGTTGCAGGTGGCAGAGTTGCTCTCGGAACACGGGGTAGAGGCTACGGTGTTCGATGCCCGGTTTGCCAAGCCGTTGGATCGGGAGATGCTGAACCTCGCGGAACGCCTGGGCAAGATGGTGACCCTCGAAGAAGGGTGTTTGATGGGGGGCTTTGGCAGCGCCGTGCTGGAGTTGTTGGCGGACGAAGGGTTGGCGGTGCCGGTGTACCGCATTGGTGTGCCCGATGTGTTGGTGGATCACGCCGCGCCCGATGAGTCGAAAACCGACTTGGGCCTGACCAGCGGCCAAATGCGCGATCGCATCCTGCGGTGGTTGGGCCGGGTGCCAGCCCTCTCGGCGGTGTAAATTCGATGATGAAAATGTAGCCGAAATATCCAGTCGAGCTTCCTTAAATTCCCCTATCTCCTTCTCCCGTGGTGGGAGGAGGGGAAAAACGGTTGTGAGCTGGCTGAGAATTATAGTCAATTTAATTAAGAATGAATCAACTGTGATTGTTTTGATTGCCTTTACTCCCCTCTCCCTTCCTGGGAGAGGGGGCTGGGGTTGAGGGCGAGACTGTCGCAAACACATTTAAAATGACTATATA
>JAAUUG010000180.1 GCA_012031195.1 Oscillatoriales cyanobacterium SM2_1_8 | reverse complement strand
GTGGTGGGGGGTGGCGGCGGGCTGGAGCATACGGGGGGTGGTGGCTGCGTCGTCAGGGTCGGCGGGCTGTTTTGCCAGAGGGTACGAGGGAGCCGGTGTTGGCGGCGGCGCCGATCGGTTACTTGGAGGTGGATGAAGACAATCGGTTGGTGTGGTGCAATGAACGGGGACGGGCGTTGCTGGGGGTGCTCCCGGAAGAGGAAGGACGGCTGTTGTTGCAGAGCATTCGCTCCTACGATTTGGATCGCCTGATTGAGGGCACCCGCCTGTTGGGGCGATCGCTGCAACGGCAGTGGACATTTCGACGGGTGGCCCCGGAGCCGTTGCACCCGGTGGATCCCAAGGATATTCCGTTGCGGGGCACCAGTTTGGTGTTGACGGCGGGACGCATTGGCATCTTTTTGGAAGATCGGGCGGCGGAAGTTGCCTTTCTATCCCAGCGCGATCGCTGGACTTCGGACATTGCCCACGAATTGAAAACCCCCCTCACGTCGATTCGCTTGTTGACGGAGATGCTGCAGGGCAAGAGCGCCGTGGAGTTGGAGCCCTGGTTTGAACGCCTGTTGGCGGAGGTGGCCCGGCTGACGGATTTGGTGCAAGATTTGCTGGAATTGAGCAAACTGGATACCCAAACCCCTCTGTTGGTGCGGCAGACGACCCTCGATTTGGTGGCACTGCTCCGGGCGGCGTGGCAGAGTTTGGAGCCCTTGGCTCGGCCCAAAAATGTAAGGCTGTTGTGCGACGGGCCGGAACGGTTGTGGGTACGGGGCGATCCTTCGCGGTTGCATCGGCTGTTTTTGAATTTGTTTGACAATGCGTTGGAGTACAGCCCGGCTTCCCAGGTGGTGTGGGTGCAAATGGCGCCGGTGGATGAACTCACGGTGCAGGTGGAGGTGGTGGATGCGGGCCCTGGTTTCCCGCCGGAGGCGCTGCCCCAAGTGTTCAACCGATTCTTCCGCGCCGATCCGTCCCGGGCCCGGGGCGATCGCCCGGGGGGGAGTGGTCTGGGCCTGGCGATCGCCCGGCAAATTGTGCAAGCCCACCAAGGCGAAATCACCGCCCGCAACCACCCCGAAACCGGCGGCGCTTGGTTGCAAGTACGGCTGCCGATTCGCTGCGCCGAACCCACCCCGTGATAAGATGCTGCCAACGATCTATAAAATGCCCCAAACACCCAACCGGAATTCATCCCGAAACTCAAGCTGCCCAAAATTCCAGAACAGGCCATTCCAAACCAGCTATCCGAACCAGCTATCCAAACCAAGATTAAGAAAGCTATGAATGCCGAAGAGCTGCTTTTAGAGTACCGCAGCGGGCGCACCGAGTTTGTCGGAGCAAGTTTGGTGGGGGCAGCACTAGCCGGAGCCGATTTGATTGGCGTCGATTTTAGCAAAGCCGACTTGCGTCGGGCCAATCTTTTGTTTGCGTTTTTGCACAAGTGCAACTTGACCAAAGCGCAACTGGCGGGGGCCCGGCTGGCGGGGGCCCTGCTCAACCAAGCGGTGTTGATGTCGGCGGATTTGAGCGAGGCGCAGTTGCAGGGGGCATCGCTGCAGCGAGCCAACTTGATGTGTGCGCAGATGCCGTTGGCCAACCTCAGCGATGCCAATTGCCGCGAAGCCGATTTGCGCAGCGTGAATTTGCGGGGAGCCAACCTGCGGGGCATCATTCTCCGGAGTGCTTCCCTGCGGCCAGAGCGGGGCTACAATGCTTCCGACTTGCAGCGGGTGGATTTGCGGCGCGCGATTTGCGGGGGGCTAATTTCAACGAAGCCGACCTCAGCGAAGCGGATTTGTCGGGGGCTAACCTCAAAGAAGCCAACTTGCTCAAGGCCAATTTGCGGGGGGCCAACCTCAGCGGCTGCGATTTGCGGGGGGCGACCCTGGCGGAGTGCAACCTAGAGGATGCCTTGTTGGTGTCGTCCAACCTCCGGGATGCCAACATTGCGCGGGTGAACGGCCTGCGTTCCAACTGGCAAGGGGTAGACCTGTACCGGGCGATCGCCAACAAGGCCAACCTGAGCCGGGGCCGATCTCAACGGGGTCAACCTGGAGGGGGCCAATTTGTTGGGGGCCAACCTCAGCCGGGCCAACTTGATTGGAAGCTGTTTGCGGGGAGCGAACCTGGTGGATGCAGATTTGGTGCGGGCCAACCTCCAGGATGCCGATCTGACCCAGGCAATCCTTGACCGAGCGGAATTGAGCGGCGCCTACCTCTTTGGTACCATTCTGCACGGGGCAACCATGCCCGATGGCAGCACACACGCTTAGGTCGAAGAACTACAGGCAACACCGGCATGGATGAAATTACCCTCGAAGATGTGGTCGAAGCCTTGGAGCAGGATGAAAACGTGCTGCGGATCAAGCGCTTGGTGGTGTTTGCCAGCCATGGTTTTTGGGTGACCGAAGCCGATGATTTGGCGGCGATGGATACGCGGCGTTTGGTGGAAGAGTTGTTGGTGGCGGTGCCCAACCTTGGCGACCTCAAGCAAAAAATTCAAGCCTGCGTCCGCCAGCTAAACAAGCCGGGGGTGTATGCCTTGGTGGCGGATGCCATTGTGGACAGCATTGGGTTGTTGTATCCCAGCGATGGCAGCCCGGCGGTCTCGACGGCGGTGGCTTGGGCCGGCCTGCCCGAGGCCGGGGACGAATTGACGGTGCCGGGGGAACCGCTGCCCGAGCGCCCCACCCAGTTGCCGGATGGGTTTGACCTGAGGTTGGAGGTGGCGAATACGGTTAGTCCTCTGCGCCTGAAGGTGTTGTTGTTTTCGTTGCTGCACCGACCGTTTGACCCCGAAGAAAAGGATTGGCATGAGTTTAATGGGGTGGATGTCGGTGCTTTGCTGGATGCGCTGTGGTCTCGGTACAGCGATTTTGCCGCCCTAGAAAAAAGGCTCTACGCCAGCGCCGAAGGTTTGCGGGAACCCCAGGAGTACCGTCAGGTGGCAAGCACTTTGTTGCGATCGCTGCGATCGCGTTACGAAAGCCCTTAGGGGGGCGGCGTACTCCGAGGTTGCCGAACCAGGCAAAAGCCGCTACCTTAAAAGAAGGTTTTGGGGTTTGGGATGTCAGTGCCACCGGATACCGATACCGTATTGACGTTGCAGCAAGAGGTGGCCGAGTTGCGGCAACGGCTCCAGGAATTGGGGCAGGTGCTGGCGGTGGCCCGCGAAGAAGAAAAGCGGGCACGCCACTTGGCGGATTTTTACCGGAAGGTGACGGCCAAATCGGTGCGGCAGGTGGGCGGGCAGGCGATCCGCGATCGGCAACTGCATCAAAGCGAAGAGAAGTTTCGGCAGTTTGTCGAAAATGCCCAGGATTTGATTTTTACCCTGAGCCGGGACGGGCGCATTACCTACGTTTCCCCCAATGTCCAGGAATTGTTGGGGCGATCGCCGGCAACCCTGGCCGATCGCCCGTTGCAGGATTTTTGCACCCGGAAGACGGCCCGGCCTGTTTGGCGGCCAACCAGGATTTGGCGCGGTTGCGGCAAAAGTCGCGGGGGTTGATGTATCGCATTCGCCACGGGCAGGGGCGATGGCAATGGCACAGCGCCAATGTCTCTCCGTTGTGCGATGCCGATGGCGAAGTGGAACAATTGCTGTGGGTGGCCCGAGACATCACGGCGGCCAAACAAACCGAATCTTTGCTGCGGCGGGCGTTGGCCGAAGCCCAGGGCCTCAACGCCATTTTGGATACCCTCACCGAAGCGTTGCTGGTGGTGAATCCGGAGGGGGTGGTCACCTATTCCAACCCGGCGTTCGATCGCCTGTACGAGTTGCCGGGGTCGGCTTCGGTGGATACGCCCTACCAGGAGTTGCCGTTGGGGGATTTGGCCGAAACGATCGCCCAGATTTTGACCACGCCGGAGGGGGTGCGGACGGCCAAGGTGAATTTGCCCAACGGGGGGCGGGGGGCGGCGGTCGCGGCGACGGTGTTTCGACCGGCGACGGCCACCGAGCCGGAGATGCGGTTGGGGGTTTCGGTGTTGGTGCGAGACATTACCCAGCTGGAACGAACCGATCGCCTGAAGGCGGAGTTTGTCTCGACGGTGGCCCATGAAGTGCGTACGCCCCTCACTTCGGTGTTGGGGTTTGTGGAGATTGTGCGCGATAAGCTGACCCAGGGGATTTGGCCGGTCATCGCCGCCGGGGAGGTGCCGCCCCAACGGGAACGGGAACGCATTGACCGCAACCTCAGCATCGTTACGGTTGAGGCGGAGCGGTTGTTGCTGTTGGTGGAAGACATGCTCGACATTGCCAAAATGGAGGCGGGCAAAATCGAGTGGCGGATGGGATGGGTCTCGGTGCCGGAGCTCTGCGAACAGGCGATCGCGGCGACTTCGGCGCTGGCGGAACCCAAGGGGCTGGCGGTCACGGCGACATTTCCGGAGGCTTGTCCCCCCATTTGGGGCGATCGCGATCGGTTGATGCAGGTGTTGGTGAACCTCTTGAGCAACGCGATCAAGTTTACCGAGGAGGGCAACATTGCCTGTCGGGTGCAGGCGATGGCCCAGGTCGTCCAAATTGCGGTGGTGGATACGGGGGCCGGCATTGCGCCGGCGGATTGCGCCCGGATTTTTGAAAAATTTGAGCAGGTGCAGACCGTCCGGGAGGGCAAGCCGAAGGGGACGGGGTTGGGGTTGCCCATCTGCAAGCAAATTGTGGAGTACCACGGCGGTCAAATCTGGGTGGAGAGCGTGGTGGCCCAGGGCAGCACGTTTTGGGTGGCGTTGCCCCGGTCGGAAGAACCATGAATACCCTCCCGGTGGGGGCCACCATCGCGCTGTACCAGGGGGCGATCGACACCCTCAACGAGGCGTTTTTTGCCCTGGATCGGGACGGCGGCCTGTTGTTTTGGAATCAACGGTTTGCGGCGATGATGGGGCATCCAGCTCTGCGTCCCGGCGTGCCCTTGCTGGAGATTTGGCAACCGGAGAGCGATCGCCCGAACATGGCGGATTTTGTGCAACGGGGATGGGCGGACGGGGCGACCACCACCGAAACCTACGATTTGGATTGGGTGCTGCACCAGTGGCACGGTCAGGTGTGGGGGGGCGATCGCCCGGGTTTGGCGGTGATGGGGCGGGATTTGTCCCATTTGCGGCGGGCGGAGGAGGCGTGGCGCCTGGCCCTTTCCGAAGCGTTGGGGATCACGGCGATTTTGGACAACCTCGCCGACGGGTTGATGGTGGTGGACAGCCAAGGTTGGATTGCCCGTTGCAACCCGGCTCTGCTGAGCATGGTGGGGCGAACGGACGCTTTGCCTTTGGGAGACGATGTGTCCAGTTTGCCGATCGCCGGGTTGACGGCCTTGATCGCCCAAGTGGAAGCCCAACCGGAGCAAACGTTGACCGTGGAAGTGACGTTGCCGAATCAGCGGGTGGGGCAGGCGGTGGCCTCTTCGGTTTACCGGAAGGGGATCGGGGTGGTCGGCGATATGCGGGTGGGCACGGCGGTGTTGATTCGGGATATCACCCACGAACGGGAGGTGTTGCAAATGAAGTCGGCGTTCCTTTCGACGGTGGCCCACGAATTGCGCACGCCCTTGGCTTCGGTGTTGGGGTTCACGGCGTTGGTGCGCGATCGCCTGGTGGAATCGATCTGGCCGTTGTTGCCCCCCGGCCATGGCAAACTGCAACACAAGCTGGAACAAAATTTGACCGTGGTGATGGCCGAAGCCGAACGCTTGACGGCGCTGGTGGACGATGTATTGGACGAAGCCAAAATGGCGGTGGGCAAGTTCGCCTGGCAAATGGAAACCCTGGCCCTGCAAGAGGTGTTGGAGCGGGCGATCGCCGCTACCACTTCGCTGTTTGAAAACCGGCCGGTGGTCTTGCAGACGGACATGGCCGCGGATTTGGGCACCCTCACCGGCGATCGCAACCGTTTGATTCAAGTGGTGGTGAACCTGATCGGGAACGCGGTGAAGTTTACGCCGGAGGGGAGCATTGCCTGCTGCGCCTACCGTCAAGGCGATCGGGCGATCGTGGAGGTGAGGGATACGGGCATCGGCATCGCCCCGGAAAATTGCGCCCGGGTTTTGAAAAGTTTGAACAGGTGCCGCACGCGGGCCCCACCAAAGGCACCGGCTTGGGTCTGGCCATCTGCAAACACATCGTGGAGAACCACGGGGGCGAAATTTGGGTCACCAGCCGCCTGGGGGAAGGCAGCACCTTTGCCTTCTCGTTGCCCTATCCCAAAGGTTAACGATGCCGCCTCCTTGTCGTAAGCAGGGATTTTCGCAGTCTGCCGAGCGCAAATGTTTTCTTGACCTGCCGAGCTCAGAGCTCGAAACCCCGAGTTGTTTTCTTGACTTGCCGAGCTCAGAGCCGAAAACCCCAAGCTATTTTCTTGACTTGCCGAGCTCAGAGCCGAAAACCCCGAGCT
>JAAUUG010000179.1 GCA_012031195.1 Oscillatoriales cyanobacterium SM2_1_8 | reverse complement strand
CGGCGATCGCCCAGAATTTGGTGTTTGTGAATGTGCCCTAGAGCCACATAATCCACTTCCGGCCGGGACAACAACGACAGGGGTACCGTGAAACCCCGACCGGCCGCCAACAACCGTTCCGCACCGTAGGTCGCGGTATCCACCGTGGCATGAACCAACAGCACCGTGGGCACCTCGGGGTCCAATTGCCGCAACTCCCCTTCCAGGGCGAGGGCCAACCGCTCCCGCAACAATTGCTCGATCGCCCCGGCCGCCATCCCCTCCGCCTCCGGTCGCGTCACCAAGGCCGAGCGGGTCAACCAGGGGAGGGCAATCACCTGCAACGGGCCGTTGCGGGTATGCAGGCGATGGGTAGCCAGGCGATCGCCCACCACACAGCCCGGTACCCCCAGCGTCCGGTAAATCGCCAAACTGGAACCGCCCCGTTCTTGACCATGGCGATCGTGGTTGCCCACCAACAACACCGCCGGAATGCCCGCATCTGCCAACCGCCGAAACTGCTCGGCAAACAATTGCTGGACGATCGGGGGCGGGGTGGCATCGGGAAAGGCGTCGCCGCCAAACAACACCGCATCCGCCGGTTCCGCCAAGGCGCGATCGATGCAATAGGTCAGGTTGCGGTGAATGTCCTCGATCCGGCTGTTGAGACCCGTCGCCGGGTTCAGACGACCGTGGGTGACCGTCCCCAAATGCACGTCGGCAAAGTGCAGCAGCGACAACATGCTCACGTTGGCACCGCTTCGCCGGGTCGCAACCGCGCCCATTTGCCCCGCTCTTCCTGGAAACTTTCGCAGCCCACCACGTCCCATTCCATCTGAATCTCGGCGGCGGCGGTGCGAATGTTGACGTTGATCCGGGGATTCAACGCCTCGAAATCCGGTTCATTCGTCAAATGGGGCTGTCCGTGTTGGGTTTCCACCGCGTGGTAGGTTACGCAAGCATCTACGTAAACGCAGTTGATGCAAATGCACATATCGGCTCCTGGCTGCAATCCCGGCGGTGGCCCTACCCAAAGCCAGCGGCCCTGAACCAGTGGCCCGGAACCCAAGACCATACGATATGATACGGGCGCCGCAACGGGGGATGCCTGTGATTTTAGCCGATAAAAAAGTGCTGGTGACCGGGGGGGCCGGGTTCTTAGGGCAACACGTTTTGGCCCAATTGCAGGCGGCGGGGGTGCCCCCCACCAACTTGACGGTGCCCCGCAGCCGTGACCTCGACTTGCGGGTCTGGGAAAATTGTCAGCAAGCCGTAGCCGGTCAGGACGTGGTGATTCACCTGGCGGCCCATGTGGGGGGCATCGGGCTCAACCGCGAAAAACCGGCGGAACTGTTCTACGACAACTTGATGATGGGCACCCAACTCATCCATGCCGCTTACCAAGCCCACGTGCAAAAGTTTGTCTGTGTGGGCACCATTTGCGCCTACCCCAAATTCACGCCGGTGCCCTTCCGCGAAGACGACCTGTGGAACGGCTACCCAGAAGAAACCAACGCCCCCTACGGCATCGCCAAAAAGGCCCTGCTCGTGCAACTGGAAGCCTACCGCCAGCAATACAACTTGGCAGGGATTTACCTGCTGCCCGTGAATTTGTATGGCCCCGGCGACAATTTCGATCCCCGCAGTTCCCATGTGATTCCGGCCCTGATTCGCAAAATCCACGAAGCCCAACACCGGGGTGATCGCATTTTGCCGGTGTGGGGAGACGGCAGCCCCACCCGTGAGTTTTTGCACGCCGAAGATGCGGCCCGGGGCATTGTGTTGGCGACGCAGCACTACGACGATGGCGCTCCGGTGAATTTGGGCACCCACGAGGAAATTTCCATCCGCGATTTGGTGACGTTGCTGTGCGAACTGATGGCATTTGAGGGAGAAATCCGGTGGGAGACCCACCAGCCCAACGGCCAACCCCGGCGGTGCTTGGATACGGAACGGGCCCGCACCCAATTTGGTTTTGAGGCGCAGGTGTCCCTCCGCAAAGGTCTCCAGCAAACCATCGCCTGGTACCGGGTACACGCCGATTAGGGGTGATGGGCTTGCCTTGAGCGGCCGATCTCCTGGGATTGGGGCCGCAGCAACGTCCACGCGGCGACCATGCCCCCGATCGCCAACAGCGCCATGCCGTAGAACACGTATTGGTACGAGCCAAAGACATCCCGCAGCCGGCCCGTGGCCAGGGTACCCAGCAGGGCTCCCGTCCCGTAGGCGGTAAACACCAAACCGTAATTTTGGGCATAGCGTTCGGGGGCAAAAAAACGAATCGTTAAAGTGGGAGCGGTGGCCAGCCAGCCCCCCAAACAAAACCAGAACAAGCCAAAGGCCAGGCGATAGGTGGTCACCTGCCCCACCTGCGCATTGGCCATCAGCAAGCAGGCCACCAGAATCAGCCCGTAGGACAGCGTGGCCACATGGTGGGGTTTCCAGCGATCGCTCAGCCAGCCAAACAGGGGGCGACTCCCTCCATTGCACAGCGCAAACAGAGACACGCTGCGGGCGGCGGCCGTAGCATCCAGGGCAATGGTTTCTTGCCCCACGGAACTGGAAATGCCGATGGCGCTCAGCCCCACCAAGGTGCCAATGGCATAGCAAATCCACAACCCATAGAACAAGCGGCTGTGCAGCAGGGGGGGTGATACCGCTGGCCCCTCCGCAACGGCCATGACCCCCCGATGCGGCGGCTGCCAGTCTGGGGGCGGCAGCTTGAGGGTGGGGGCCAGCACCAAAATCAGTCCCATCAGGACGATGCCAAACAGGCGCAACGTGGGGCGCACCGTGTACACCGCCAGCCAATGGTTGGCCAACGGGGCCGTAACCAGCGGCGATAGCCCAAACCCCACCACGGTCAAACCCATGGCCAAGCCCTTGCGATCGGGGAACCATCGGGACACCACCAGAAGCGGCACCCCATAGGCCACACCAATGCCCGTGCCGGCGATCGCCCCGTAGGTCAACATCAACGCGCTGCCATGGGTTGCCCAACTCGCCAGGAGGTACCCCACCCCGACCAAGCCCCCCCCCCAGCGCCGTCGCCCGGCGGGTTCCCAATCGCGGCAGGTAAAACCCGGTAATGGGCATAAACGCTGCGTAAAATACCAAGGCAAAGGTAAAGGGCAACAGGCTTTCGGTGGCATTGAGTCCCAACTCTTGTTCCAGGGGGGCGCGAAAGAGGCTCCAGGCGTAGACACTGCCCAACGCCAACATCACCAACAACCCCAGGGGAATCAGCAGCCAGCGTCCCTGGTCCGCCGGCAACCCCAACACCTTGACTTGGTTTGTACCCATGGCAATATGGAAATTCAGGTTACGGTAGGCAATCCTATGGTGCGGACACTGGTTTTTGGGCTTTGGATCGGCAGCTTAATCTGGGGCTTGTGGTGGCATCCGGCGATCGCCAAGCCGTTGTCCTTCAGCCATGCCAACCTCGAACACCGGGATTTTGCCGGCCAAGACCTGGCGGGGTCGGGCTTCGCCAACGCCAACATGGCAGGGGCGAATTTTCAAGGTGCCAACTTGCAAGGAACGGTCTTCAGCGCGGCGATCGCCCGGGACACCAACTTTGCCGGCGCCGATTTTACCGGCAGCTTTTTGGATCAGACGGATTTTGCCCGGGCCAACCTGCAGGGTGCTGTTACTTCGTCGATACCCTGTTGCTGCGCAGCACCTTCGACTACGCTGCCATCGATGAGCCGATTTCAGCAACGCCATCCTGGACGGGGCGCAAATCAAGTTTTTGTGCGCCAAAGCCAAAGGCATCAATCCCCAAACCGGCGTGACCACCCGCGATTCCTTGGGCTGCGACTAAGATTCCCGTTCGGCCAGGGCTAGCCAGCGTTCGGTGGCTTCGTCGATGCGTTGGGCCAGGGCGGCCAATTGGGCCGTGAGGTTCTGCAATTCGCCGTAGGCGGTGGGGGGCTGCCCATAGAGTTGGGCTTCGAGGGCGGCTTTTTTCGCTTCCAATTGGGGAATTTCCTGTTCTAGGCTGTCCCGCTCCCGCTTTTCCTTGTAGGAAAGTTTGGTGCCGACCGGGGCGATCGCTTTGGGACGGGCCCCATCCTTGACCACGGGGTCTTTGGGGAGTGCGGGGGGCGCGTCCCGGACAAAATCCAGGTATTCGGAGTAGTTGCCGGTGTAGTGGGTGACCGTGCCATCCCCCGGCAATGCCCAAATTTCGTCCACCGTCCGATCCAGAAGTAGCGATCGTGCGACACCACGATCGCGCACCCCGGAAAATCTTCGAGGTATTCCTCCAAAACCGCCAGGGTCTGCACGTCCAAATCGTTGGTGGGTTCGTCCAAAATCAAAACATTGGGCGCCGCAATCAACACTTGCAACAAAAACAGCCGTCGCTTTTCTCCCCCCGACAATTTGTGGATGGGAGCATACTGGCTATCGGGGGGAAACAAAAACCGTTCCAACATTTGGGAGGCGGTGAGGGTCTCCCCCTGGTTGGTGGTGACCAATTCGGCGATGTTTTTCAGGTAATCAATCACCCGGGTGTTTTCATGGCCCGCCAGCAATTCGGAGTGTTGATCGAAATACCCAAACACCACGGTGCTGCCCACCACAATTTCGCCGGTATCGGGGGTTTCACGCCCGGCCATGAGGTTCACCAGGGTGGATTTGCCGACGCCGTTGGGGCCCGTGACCCCAATCCGACCTTCGGGGGCCACAATGTAGCTAAAGTCCTTCAGAATGACCCGATCGCCAAAGCGTTTGTGGACGCGGTGCAGCTCGATCGCCGTTTTGCCAATGCGACGACCGGCCAAAGCCAAATCCACTTGCCCTTGGGCGGCTTGAAATTCCCGGTTTTGGAGGGTGCGCGCCCGTTCAATCCGGGCTTTTTGTTTGGTGCTGCGGGCTTTGGGGCCCCGTTGCAACCACTCCAGCTCTCGCCGGAGGAGGCCCCGATGCTTTTGCTGGGTGCGGCGATCGCTTTCTTCGGCCTGGGCCTTGTGGGCGAGGTAGTAGGCATAATTGCCTTCGTAGGCCAACAATTGCCCCCGATCCAATTCCAAAATGCGGGTGGTGACCCGATCCAAAAAGTAGCGATCGTGGGTGACCAACCACAACGCCCCCCGAAATTGTTGCAAAAACGTTTGCAGCCATTCCACCGCTCCGGTATCCAAATGGTTGGTGGGCTCGTCCAACAGCAACACATCGGGGTTGGCCGTGAGGGCCGCCGCCAAAGCAATCCGTTTGCGATACCCCCCGGACAAAGTGCCCACCGTGGCTTCCAGGTCGCGCACCCCTAGGCGATCCAAAATGGTCTTGGCCCGGGTTTCGATTTCCCAATCGGCCTCGTGCATCCGCCGGCTGTCCACCAGGGCCAGGGCTTGGGCCAAAACGGTGTGGCGATCGTCGAGGTGGGGGGCTTGGGCCAGGTACACGGTGCGGGCGCTGCTGTCCACCCAAAATTCGCCGCTGTCAAAGGGTTCCAAACCGGCGGCCATTTTGAGCAGGGTGGATTTGCCGGAACCGTTGGTGCCAATCAACCCGACCTTGTCGCCGGCGGCCAGGGTAAACCGACCGTCCCGCAAAATCTCCTTGATGCCAAAATCTTTGCTGAGCGATCGCCCCCACATCCATGCCATGCCCGGTTCGTCCTTTGCGCTACCGTTACGGTAACAGATGGGAGGGTTGGGCAAAATGCGGTTGGCAGATTTGGGGGAGTGGGGGCTCCTGGAGCGGTTGCGTCCCTATTGCAGCGATCGCACGGGGGACGATGGGGCGGTGTTGACGGTGCAGCCGGGCCATCGCTTGGTGGTGAGTACCGATATGTTGGTGGACGGGGTGCATTTCAGCGATCGCACCACGGGCCCGTGGATGTGGGTTGGCGGGCGGCGGCGGCCAACCTCTCGGATTTGGCGGCGATGGGGGCCACCCCCCTGGGGGCAGTGGTGGCGTTGGCAGTGCCCCCGATACCGAAGTGGCCTGGGTGGAAGGGGTTTATCAAGGGTTGCAGCAGGGTTTGGCGACCTACGGCACCGCCCTCGATGGCGGCGATACGGTGCGGGCTCCAGGGCGATCGCTGACGGTGACGGTGTTGGGGGAGGTGCTCCCGATCGGGTGTGGCGACGCACGGTGGCCCAACCGGGACAGGTTTTGTGGGTGTCGGGCCCCCATGGGCGATCGCGGGCGGGCTTGGCCCTTTTGCAGGGGGAAATCCAGGTGCCGGAACCCCTGGCCACGGCCCTGCGTTTGGCCCACCAACGGCCCCGCCCCCGGCTCGATGTGGTGTCGGTGGTACCGCCGGGCCCCTGGGCCGCCATCGACAGCAGCGACGGCCTGGCGATCGCCCTGGCCCAACTGTGCCAAAGCAGTGGGGTGGGCGCCCGCGTTGGATTGGGAGTCCCTGCCCATCGCGACCCGAAGCCCTGGCCGGTGCCCCGACCGACATTGGGG
>JAAUUG010000178.1 GCA_012031195.1 Oscillatoriales cyanobacterium SM2_1_8 | reverse complement strand
TGAAATTTGCGGCAGGGGCATCCGCCCCTAACTCTGACGGTACAAAGCGCTATATTTTGGTAGCGTCGGCCGGTGCCATGGTGTTTGCCCTGCTTCCATTGTTGCCTCCCCCTGTGGTGTCGAGTGCCCCGATGCCGGTTTTGGCCATGGCGGTGACTCCCCCAGCGGTGCCGTGGTCGGGGGAAGCCCAGCAAGGATTGGTGGATTTAATGGGGGCGTTGGCCCAGGCGGGCCCCTTCAAACCGGACAACCGACCGCCGCGCAAACCCACCGATCCCTTGCCGGTGGCACCCAAGGGTAAACCCCTCGCGGTGCAAGCCGACCGTCAGCAATACGACCTGAACCGCAACGCCTTTGTGGCCGAGGGTGGGGCGATCGTCCGGTTCGAGAATTCCGAATTAAAAGCCGATCGCCTGGAGGCCCGCCTGAACGAACAGGAAGTGGTGGCCACCGGCAACATCGTGTTTGTGCGGGGGGATCAACAATTGCAGGGCACCCGCCTCACCTACAACTACGGCACCCGCCAGGGCAAACTGGAAAACGCCCGGGGGTTTGTGAACTTGGGCACCCTCGATCGCCCCACGGCCCAACGTTTGCCCACCGGTACCGTGGTGTTTTCCTTGGGGGGAGACGGCAGCGAAGAAGGGGGCGGCGTCCGGCGGCTCGGGTTTACGGCCCGGGAACTGATCCTGAACAACGACCGTTGGGAAGCCTTCGATTTGCGGTTGACCACCGATCCCTTTGCCCCCCCGAATTTGAAATCGTCACCCCCAAAGCCGAATTGTCCCCCATTTCGCCCACCCAAGATCGGCTGGAGGCCACATCTCCCCGGCTGGTGTTCGATCGGGTGGTTTCGTTGCCGTTGCCGATCGCCGGCCTCACCCTCGATCGCTTCCGCAACGATTTTCCGATTCGCCTGGGGTTCGATCGCCAGGAGCGGGGGGGCTTTTTCTATCAGCAGAACTTTGATGTATTGCGCCGAGACAACCTCAACGTGCAAATTTCGCCCCAATTGTTTGTCCAGCGGGGCTTGAACCGGGGCAATTTCCTGGATGCCAATTTGGTGGGGGTCGTGGCCCGTCTGGAAGCGCGGTTGGGCGAAGGCGAAGACTTGGTGGCCCGGGCCAGCATTCCCAGCCTCGATTTTGGCGATTTGGAAAACCAATTGCGGTTCAGCGCCACCTACCGCCGTCCTGTGTGGGGGGATCATGCCCTGGAAACCCAACTCGCCTACCGCGATCGCCTCTTCAACGGGTCGTTGGGGTTTCAGGATGTGCGGGGGGTGGTGGGCTTCAACGTGTTTTCGCCGGTGCGGCCGTTGGGGGATACGGGCCTGAATTGGCGCTACCAAGCCGGAGCCCAGTACCTCACGGCGGAGCAGGACGACACCGGAATCATTACGGTGGGCAGCCTGGCGCGGGTGCAAACGGCGGTCACGGTCGATCGGCGGGTATCGTTGTGGCGGGGGGAACCGCTGCCGGCCACCCCCGACGGCGGTTTGCGGTACACCCCCCAACCCCTTGTCCCCAGCCTCGATGCGTTTTGGCGGGTGACGGGGGCGCTGGCCTACTACAGCAACGGCGATAACCAAGGCAGCCTCACGGGGACGGTGGGTCTGGCGGCGGAACTGGGCAACTTCTCGCGGCCGTTTTTGGACTATACCCGGCTCAACTTCAGCTACAGCCACGGATTGGTGGGCGGTCAATCGCCGTTTTTGTTCGATCGCATTGTGGATCGGGAGGTGCTCAGCGCCGGCATCGTCCAACAGGTGTTTGGGCCGGTACGGTTTGGCTGGGAACAGCGCTGGAGCCTGACGGCAGGTCGGATCATCGATGCGACCTACACGGTGGAATACCAACGGCGCACCTATGCCCTGGCCATTCGGTACAGTCCCCAGCGGGAAATCGGGGAAATTTTGATTCGCCTCAGCGATTTCAACTGGCGCGACCCGCCCCCCGAAGTGACCGACGTGGAAACCGGTTTGGAGCGAGGCAACCCATGAGTTGGCAACCGGGCGATCGCGCCCCCGATTTTGTGCGCCGGGACGGTTTGGGTCAGCCCCAAGCGTTCTACGAGTTTCCGAAGGGCCAACCCTGTTTGTTGATCGCCGCGGCCGACCCCACGGATTTGGCCCCCCATTTCACGGCCTTGCCTCCCCACTTGGGGAAAATTTTGGTCTTGGCGATCGCCCCCGTCGAAACCTGTCGGCCGTGGCAAGAAACTTGGCGGGTGCCGGTGTGGTCGGATGACGGCACGGTGGTGCGTCTGTTGGCGGAGTCGCAACCCCAGCGGGTTTTGGTGTTGGATGCCAACCTGCGGATCGTGGCGATCGACCCGGATTGGGATCAAGTGCCCGCACTGCTGGCGGCCGCCCGGCCCACGGCGGTGGGAGCGCCGGTGTTGTTGGTGCCCAGGGTGTTGCCCCTCGAATTCTGCGATCGCTGATCGCCGCCCACCAGCAGGGAAAAACCTTTGCATCGGGTACGGTGCGGATGGTGGCCGGGCAACGGCAATTGGTGGAAGAAAGCCACTACAAACGACGGGTAGATTTGTTGCTATCCGAACATCCAACCCTGGCCACCGAAACCCTGGGTCACCTCACCCAACGGTTGCGGCCGGAACTGAAAAAAGCCTTTCACTTCGAGGCCGCCGGCTTGGAACCCCTCAAAATTGCCCGTTACGACGGCGAGAACCAAGGATTTTTCGCCCCCCACCGCGACAACAACACCCGGGAAACCGCCCGCCGGTGTTTTGCTTTGACCCTAAACCTCAACGATCCCGCCGAGTACGAAGGGGGAGCACTCCGGTTCCCGGAATACAGTTCGGCGCTTTACCGTCCGGCCGCAGGGGAAGCCTTGGTATTTTCGGGCTCCCACCTGCACGAGGTAACCCCGGTTCGCCAGGGCCAACGCTACGTTTTGATTACCTTCTTTTGGCGTTAAGGACAGGCCAGGGTTTGTTGAAAAATTTAGATCGGCCCCCAGCGCCCAAGCCCGCAAACGCCCAAAACTCGTCAAAGGGACCGCTACAGGCCCAGAGCGGCTTTCCGGGATTTTCCACAGGTCTTGGCCGGGAATTTTACCAACTTTTTACCTAGGGGCCGCGATCGCCCCCTAGACACCTTGCCCAGCCTGGGTTTAGAATCTGGTCTTCACTCCTCTCTCGCAGAGGGAACCAATTGATTGGAACCATGGGGTGTCGGGATTTCCGTTGCCCCTGTACCCCGAACTCACTTTGTCGTTGCCGTGGCCGGCGATCGACGAGGCAGCTTATCTGCAAAAGCTCATCTACTGGCTCCCCTATCGGCGATCGGCTTCATTGATTTGTTATGCCGCTTGGCAACTACATCTCGCTTACTTTCCAATCATGTGCAATGCCTCAATCCAGATTTTGAGTTCCTGTTCAGCCAGGTTTTTATCGGTTAACTCTTGTTCCTGGTGGGCAATGTAGGTGTTCCGAAAGTCATTGATGCGGGCGATGGTTTCCAAAAACTTTCGCCCGCCCTGAAACCGTAACCTAGTTTGCAACGCCTCAAATACACCGCCGATTTTCGTGTTGTCATTCAGTGCATAATCCAGGCAGGATCGCAGCAAGCCAATGAGCGACAGTCCATTATTAAACACCAACGTGCGTTTCAGATTTTGTGCCAGTTTACGATAATAGTCTTCGGATTTGCGATCAAAACCATCGAAATACGGAGCAAACCAGGCTTTTTGATCCTCTACGGCAACAGGCATTTCTGGTTGCAGCCTCCGTACCAGAAAACCCTTTGCCACTTCATCGATCGAACCGAGTAGCGCGGTGAAAACAGGAGCATAATTCATGCCCTCTTTGTTCTCAAAGAAACGATAGAGCATAACGGCTTGATCGGCGGCACGGCGATAGCGAGACGGCAGAGCATTGAGAATTGCCGGATCAATCAAGCTATCTACAGAGGAGGTTTCTTCATCCACTTGCCCTAAATTGACAAACAGCGGCAAGTCTTGAAACTCTTCAGATTGGAGCAGATTTTGTAGAGCGGGGGCACAGGCACGGGCTAGCTCAGCAATGGTATCCCCTGCCATGCGTTCAAATACCCCTTGGGGAATGTAGAGATAGTGCCATTGAATGCCCTCACCCCCAACCCCAAGCTGGGAGAGGGGAGCCGGAGTATTTTCTTGTTCCCCTTCTCCCAGAACGGGAGAAGGGGTTAGGGGATGAGGGTGACTTGCAGCCTCACACCAGGCGATCGCCGCTTTGGCCTTCAGCGGTACATCCCGATCTTCTCGCCCTTTGGTTTCGACCAGGTAGTAGTGACCATCGATCGCGCGGACAAAGAAATCTGGGGTGTAGAAGGCGAGTCTGTCTCCATTGGCCAGATAGTCCACCCGCAAGCATTGCGATCCGGCATTCTTGGCAAAGGCCGCCACATCGGGGGCGCGATCGCAGAACTTCGCTACGGCCACTTCCAATTCACGATTGCACGTCACCAGGTTAAATAGGGTCTTTGCTGCTTCCAGAGCGGGACGACGTTCGCTGAGGGTGACTTGAAAGGGTTTCCATGCGTTTAGCGATTTGGGCGGTTCAATCATCAGCCGTTCTTCGGTAGTGGTGGTGCGGCTGCGAATCAGGGGGACAAATACCGCCCGCAGGTGCTCACCCACATCCGAATCAGCCAACCGAGCCACCAGAGTCGGATCAAACAGGGTGGTTTTCTGCTCAAATAGGATCTCTTCTAAAAAGGTCTGAATTAGGGGGGCGAGGGTGGGATGCAGTCCCCGCAGTTTGCAAATGGTTTCAAATTGTTTGACATAGTAGGAAACCGCACCGATTCCTGATGCCAACAGCGGCAGATTGAGTTCCAGTTTCTCCACCACTTCACCTGTAAACAGGTGTCGTCCCTCATATTGAATTTCGTTGTTGCCTTGTTTGCCCAATGGTAAGGGTTTGTAAGGCTTAAACGCTTTTTTCACATCCTGAATGGTCAAGCCTTCCAGCTTGGACACAATCCGAAAACCTGCGGATAGGGTGGGAATCTGGATATTCAGGGCATTCACATCTTTGTGAACTTCATCGGGGAAGATGGAAATGGTCGTGACGGGAACGCGATCGAGTTCTACAATTTCAATCGGCAGTCCTTCCTGCGCTAACTCCTGAGCATATAAACTGGCAAAGGCGGGATGTTCGATGACCGTCACCAGTTCATTGGCTTGACCGGGGGGAGTCATACGACGCAAGCCCCGTCCTAGGGTTTGTTCCGGCAGAATGTTGGCTTTTGAGCTGTAGGGACGCAAAGGCACGATCGTGGTCACGTTTCGCACGTCCCAGCCTTCCCGTAGCATCAGCACCGAAACAATACAAAAGTAGGGACTGGCGTTGCTATCCAGTTCCCGACTGAGTTTTCGCAGTGCCTTCAGGTCATCATCGCTGATGGCTTTTTCGTCTTCGACAAATTCATAGCGAGTCTCTTTCCCCCGTCCCACCTTTTTCAATTTGCCTTTGAGGTTGGTGTGCAGGTTGATGGTTTTGCCATTCAGTTGCTCGAACAGCGGATCGGTGTTGAAGCGTTGGGTAATTTGATTCGCCGCTTCGGTGTCGTCGCACATGATGAACAGCAGGGGTTTTTTGCCGCTGGCTTGCCACTCATCTCGGCTGGCTTTCCAGCGATCGTAACCCAAAAGCAAATGCTGCTCCCACCGATAGGCGGCGTTGTCGTCGGCTTGTTCGACCAACTTGCGGCTGGCTTGCCCAATCAGTGGCGTTTTGACAATGCTTGCATCCACCGCTTCTCCGAGGGGGGTATCGCAGACAATGTGTTTGAACAGTAGCCCTTTGTTGTCTTTGGGGGTGGCGGAAAAATCCAGTTGGGCGACCAATTTGCAACCGCTACGGGACACGATCGTTTCGTGTAGGGTGCGAATCGCTTCGTTCCAGGCAGAACCAGCATCCCAAACGTGGTGAGCCTCGTCGTTCAGCACCATGACGTGGCGATGGGCGGTGACTCGATCGCGCAGGGCGGCTCCGGTATCGAGAGCTTTGGTTCTTGACACTACAGGCCCCATCCAGGGGTAATTGTCGTCCTCGGCGTTCTTTTTGCGTTTAGCCGTGTCGTAGAGGCGCTGGATATTGGTGAGGTAGAGCGTCCCACCCGTTGCCGCTCCGCTGGCTTCGTCTTGCAGCACCACCGACAGGTTCCAGTCACCGCGCCATTCCGGGGGGATTAGGGGGTCTTCGTCAAACACACGCCCGTTACCAAAGTCATCTTTGAGGCGTTCGTAGACGGTGAGGTTGGGGGCGATCACCACAAAATGCCGCGCCATTTCTGAGTTGGATTCGCGCAGGGCATGAAAATAGCTCCAGACGATGCACAGGCTCATCACCTTGGTTTTGCCGCCCCGGTGGCTAGCTTGAAGGCGTAGCGGCTCCAGGCATCT
>JAAUUG010000177.1 GCA_012031195.1 Oscillatoriales cyanobacterium SM2_1_8 | reverse complement strand
CCGGCATCGATCCCGATCGCGACGTTCCTTGATTTTGGTGCCCCCTGCCCAAATGATCGTGGATTTGAGAGCGGGCAGCATCGATGGGTTTGTGTGGGGAACCCTGGAACTACCGGGCCGCCCTCGAAGATGTGGGGTTTACGGTGGCGACCGATCTGGAGATTTGGAACGGTCATCCGGGCAAAGTTTTGGGGGTGCGGGAAGACTGGGCTGCGGCCTATCCCAACACCCACATTGCCCTGGTCAAATCCCTCTTGGAGGCTTGTCGGTATTGTGCCGATCCCGCCAACGAGCCGGAAATTCGGGAACTGTTGGCGCAGCGCGGCTACGTCAGCACCGATCGTCAATACATCCACCTTGGCAATCCCGATCGCCCCACGTGCGATGTGGGTCAACCGTTCCGGGAGTATGCCCACCATCAATTTTTTGGCGACGGCGTGAACCGTCCCAGCCGTACTGAGCACTTGTGGCATCTGGTGCAGATGGCCCGCTGGGGGGATACGCCCTTTCCCCGGAACTGGGTGGAGGTGTTGGAACGCCTGTGCCGGGTAGACATTTTCAGCATGGCCGTGCGGGAACTGGGGCTAAGCGAACAACTCACCTACCGTCGCAGTGCCATTCAACTGTTTGACGGCGTGCCCTTCACCGCCGACGACCCCTTGGCCTATTTGCACAGCTTGCCCATCAAACGGGATTTCACGATCGCCGAGGTGGCCATGCCCCCCTGTTCCCCCCGCTCTCTGCCTACCTAAATTCGGGTAGGTTCGGACATCGAAGGAAAAGGAGGTTTGGGGGCTGCGGCCCCAACCAGGGGTTTCCCCCCTGCACCCCGTCCCAATCAAGTTGTTTGCAGCTATACCTTTGATTCACCTTTTACCCCTCCTTTGCCATGACCACCTTTTTTTTTACAGCTCCCAGTGCGGCAGGCGATCGCACCCCTCCGCCCGAAATTGCGGTACGCCTGCGTCGCATCGGCAAGACCTATCCCACCCCCCAAGGGCCCTACATTGTTTTGAACGATGTGAACCTGGACATTCCGGCGGGGGAATTCATTGCTGTGATTGGCCACTCCGGCTGCGGCAAGTCCACGTTGCTGAACATGGTTTCTGGGTTCGCCAAGCCCACCGATGGCGAGGTGGCGGTGCACGGTCGGCCCGTGACCAAACCGGGGCCCGATCGCATGGTGGTGTTTCAGAATTACGCCCTGCTGCCTTGGCTCACGGTTTACGAAAACGTCGCTTTGGCGGTGGATGAGGTGTACGCCCAGCGCCCCAAAGCCGAGCGGGATGAGATGGTGCGGCACCACTTGGCGATGGTCGGCCTCTCGGAAGCGATGGACAAAAAGCCGCCGCAAATTTCGGGGGGGATGCGGCAACGGGTGTCGATCGCCCGGGCCTTGGCCATTCGGCCCCAAGTTCTGATTTTGGATGAACCCTTTGGCGCCCTCGATGCCATCACCAAAGAAGAACTCCAAGAGGAATTGTTGCAGATTTGGAACGAAAACCGGTGCACGGTGCTGATGATCACCCACGACATCGACGAAGCCCTGTTTTTGGCCGATCGCCTGGTGATGATGACCAACGGGCCGGAAGCGACCATTGGCGAGATTGTGGACATTCCGTTTCGGCGGCCCCGCGATCGCACCCAAATCATGGAAGACCCGGTGTATTACGAATTGCGGAACCGAATTCTGGAGTTTTTGTATGCCCGGCATCGTCACCCCGGGGGTTAGGCTGTGGGGAGGCTGGGTCACCGGCCGCTTCTTCGCAGTACCGCATTATCAGTTGCTGAGCGGCCGCCAAATGCTGGGCGGCCAAATCGGATGGGGTCAAAATGCAAGCTCGATCGAGAAATCGATTGACCCATTGCAAAAATTCCGCCAGGGAGCGGGGCGGCAATTTCACGCCAAAATCAAGGTGATGGGGTTTGCCGGCGGGGTCTAGGGTTTGGGTGGGATGGCGGGCCACCCCTTCTTCAATAAAGGGCAGCACCGGCGGGAAAAACCGCACCTTGACCGGCACCGTAGGCAAATTCCCGCTTTTTTCCAACGCTTGCTCGGCGCGATCGCCCAAATACAACCCCCACCCGTCTTGCAACAATTTGTGGGCCGCCTTCAGGCTTTGTTCCTGTTGGGCCAGGGGAAGCGATCGCCCTTTCTGGATGGCGATCCCGTCTCCCAACCGATCCACACGCTCAATTTCCAAGTGTTGGTCTTCGCAGTGCTCATAGAGCAAATACCAAGCAATGCGGTGATACAACAACTGAAGTGGATAAACCGTTTTGGAGCCAACGTTGCCTTGGTAAGGGTCTTTGAGGCGCTCGATTTCGACGGCCCAGCCGTGGACGATTGCCGTTTCGACCTCATCCAGCCGATGGTAGAGGTTGTTTTGATACTGATGTTTTTGGGCCATTTCCTCCAGGCTGGTCCACACGATCGCCCGATCGATTTGTGACCTCACCGGATAGGCGCGGCGATCGCTGGGGGAGGCGCTGCTTTTTTGCAGTCGGCGGAGAACGGCACCGTAGGCCGCCCGCACCGTTGGCGATCGCTGAAAATCCGCCAGCGAAGCCATGGCCGCCAGGGAAATGTCGAGTTCCGCCGGCGTCATCACCCCCGTACCGAGGTAGTATCCCCAACGGTACATGCCCCGGTTGAGAATGCCGTATTGGCGGAGGGTACCCAAATCTTTGCGGAGGGTGGGCAGTGCCGGCTTGGGCAAAGCGATGCCCAGTTCCTGTCCCACTGTGAGCAGCTTGCTTTGGAGGGCTGCGAGCCCCGTCGCCCCATCCGGATCCAGGCTCCCCTCCCCATCGGAACTGCCGATCCCTGGATACCTCACCAACGTGGCCACCAACAGCATCAAACGCTCAAAAGCCTGGCGATCGCTGTAGGGATGCAGGCAAGACGGTTTGGGCATGGGTTGTCAAGTCAAATTCAATATCTACCATAAAACCAAAAGGTCTCGTTGCCCCTTGCTTGGCCAGGGTTTGCGGAACCATGGCGAAAACACAAAGAAATTGTTGGTTGCTTGGAGGGACAGGCATCAAGCTGCTATCGTTCTCTGGACTGGGGACAGGAGGCAAGAACAAGCGGTGAGCGGTTATTGGCAAGCCAAAATTTGGGGTCTGCTCCACGATCCGGTGCTGAAAGCGTTGCAGATAGGTAAGCAAGGTGAAGGGCCGTGGCATTTCTTGGCGGTCATGAACGGTTGGAAGCAACAAAAAGAAGCCGATTGGATTGCCTCGGCGAGCGATCGCGCTGCCATGGGTTCGTTGGAAGGTTCTCAGTTTTATGTCAACCATCAAGTTGGAGCGGGACTGCACCTGTCCCATCTTCTTAGCAGCCAGCCGCTGACCCTAAACTTCGACAGCAATGAGACGCTGGGCGCCTTCTGTGCGAAGCCCGACAACGCCAAAATCAACGAATGGATCGGCGATCGCATTCCCGAGGCCATCAGAACCAGCACCGATCCTGCCGCAGTCTTTTGGTATCTGTGGCGTTGCCTCCCAGAAGTCATTGCCCAAGCCGTCGGCGACGATCGCATTCACCTGCTCCCTGCCGAAACCCGGATCCCCGACTGCTCAATTTGGAGCCACAACAGCACCACCGCGGCGATCGCCGGGGCGTTGCAGGGGCTGGACAATCACGGCAAGCATCGCCCCCACATTCTGACCTTTACGTTTTCCCCCGTGCAAGAACTGGTGAAGTCCAGCCGCAAAATGCAGGATTTCTGGGCGGGCTCATGGATTTTGCACTACCTTTCCGCCTGCATCTGCTGGAAATGGGCAGAGCGCTACGGCCCCGATGTGTTGGTTTACCCCAGCCTCTTTGCCCAACCCTTGATCGATCGTTGGTTGCGCGAAAAATATGCCGATCGCAAGGAGTTTGGTGACGCCATTCCCGAACCCCAGCGCGATCGCCTGCTCACGGCCGGATTTCCCAATGTTTTGGTGGTTACCTTGCCCGAAAACGAGGTGGAAAAAGCTGTAGACATTGCCAAGAAAGTGTTGTGTGGCCACAACGACCGCCAGAGCTGGCTGGGGCTGGCGGCCGAGGTAAAAACAGAAATCTTTGGCGATACGGAAATCGATCCTCAGGTATGGGAACGCTGGTTGGCATCCCAGTGGCAAATCTATTGGACATCCATTCCCATGGGTAGCCCGAAAGAAGATGACCTCATTATGAGGAAATCTGACACCCCTGAAAAAGATTGGATTCAAGCGCAAAATGCTTTTGCCAACAGCGATTTGTTTTCACCTGGCGAGATCGATCTTTTTCGTCAAGCGGCGCAAAATGTCAATGTTGGTTCGTGGTGGGCCCCTACCTTCGATCGCCTGCGTCTGATGCTGACTTCCATCAAAAATGCACGAACCTGGAAACTGCCTACCGCCTTTGGCGAACGTTCGACCATTTCCGGCATTGGGCCCGTCGTGCGTTCCCCCTCGGAGGATGGGACATCCTGGGCAACGGGTGCAGAATTGAAAGAATTTTGGCGCAATCAACGGGGCATTTTTAATGGCACGGAAATGCTCAATGCCACGGAAGTGGTCAAACGGGGGTTGGAGCGGGTGCTCCCCAAAATCTTTGATCGCGAATTTAGAAATATCCCTCCCTATCCCGACCTCACCGTAGGTACAAGCGGTTGGCTCAAAGCCCATCCAGACGAAGTAAACTCCTATCAAAATGCCTGCGATCTCATTTTGGCCATGCTGCAACGCGAAGGGCTGAACGCCGAACAAGTGAAGCAGTTTTACAAGCCTTGGGGGATTCCGTGGATGGATCGCGAACATCGCAAGCTACCCCATCCGCGTCTGCTGAATGCGGGCTGGTTGCTCGAAGAATTGGAGAGTTTGGATCCAAAAAGAGGATGGAGTAATAAATCCGAACAGGTAAGGGGGGCGATCAATCGTGTTTTGCCCAACCACAACCCCACCGATTGGTATGTCTTGGCGGCTGGGGATGGGGACGGGATGGGCGACTGGCTGAAAGGTACACAAATGTTGGCGTATCGCCATTACATTGCGCCGAAATTGCAAAAAATCATCGAAGCCAATAACAGTGCTGATAAGGGAATTCGAGCGCTTCGCATCTTTGCCAATGATGTCAAGAAACGCATGGGGCCCGCGACCCACGTCGCCCTGAGCCGCGCCCTTCTCGACTTTTCCAACCAACTGCTGCCCTACCTCACCGAGCAACGCTATGCCGGAAAACTCATCTACGGCGGGGGCGACGACCTGTTTGCCTACACCAACCTTTGGGAGTGGGATGCGTGGCTATGGGATGTGCGTCAGTGCTTCAGGGGCGATCAAGATGAAGCGCATGAGTTTGATAACCAGGGCAATTATTGGCGTTGGAACGGGAATAAGAAGGTATCGCTCCCGAAGCGCCCCCTATTCACGATGGGCGAGCGGGCTACCATCAGCATCGGCATTGTCATCGCCAATCAATCCGTACCGGCGGCGATCGCCCTCGAACAGATGTGGGCCGCCGAAGAGGAAGCCAAAGAGCATCGGTACAACAATCCAGAAGGAGAAAAGAAAGCCAAAGACGCAGTGCAAGTGCGCGTGATCTACGGCAATGGCAATACCCTCAAAGCCACCAGTAAATTCGATACCTTTCAGACGTGGCGATCGCTCCTTTCCATCCCCGACTTGGAACCCGCGCTGTTCGAGCAAGCGGCCCAACTGTGGGAGCAGCACCCTGCCCCGGTGGATGCCGCCCTGGAGCCGTGGTGTGTGGCTTTTTGCGATCGTCGCGAAAACTCACCGAGGAAAATAGAGAGACATTCCAAACATCACTGATTGAATTTCTTAAAGCCCTGTGGATGACGACACAAGATGTCGAGCGCGATCGTGAGGTGCAAAACTGGCTTAAGCTCGCCGCTTTTGTTCTGCGGAAGCGTAAAATTCAAATTAAAGCCACGGAGTCATGACCATGGAACTGACGACGCACAAATTCACCGCCGAGCAATACCAGCTTATGGGTAAAGTCGGTGTATTCCATCCCGAAGCACGGATTGAACTAATCCATGGAGAAATTGCGATCATGTCGCCCATTGGACTAAGGCACGCTGTTACCATCAATCGGCTAACCAAATTTTTGGTATCAAATGTTGGAGATCGAGGTATTGTCAGCATTCAAAACTCCTTCCGCATTCCCGAGTACTCGGAACCGAAGCCGGACATTATCATCCTCAAACCACGAGACGATTTCTACGCGGAAAAATTCCCTTTGCCCGAAGACATCCTGTTGCTGATCGAAGTTGCCGACTCCAGCCTGCGATACGATCAAACCACCAAACTCGCCCTCTATGCCGAGCAAAAAATTGAGGATTATTGGATTGTCAATTTAGAGCGCAGCATTTTGGAAAATTTATCGCCAGCCCCAAAACAAGTCCTATTTCAAAACACAATGGG
>JAAUUG010000176.1 GCA_012031195.1 Oscillatoriales cyanobacterium SM2_1_8 | reverse complement strand
CTCCGATCAATCTTGATGGGGCCCAAATTTTTTCATGATCTTGGTGGGCTTCAAACTATAGTCATTTCAAATGTGTTTGCGATCAATCTGCCCTCACCCCCAGCCCCTCTCCCAGGGAGGGAGAGGGGAGTAAAGGCAATCAAAACAATCGTAGTCGCGCCATTTTTAATTAAATTGACTATATAGCTGTTTTGCATAGCGATCAAGACAAAACAAGTCGGGTCGCAGGGGCGAAGCCCCCTATTGGTTCTATTAGACGTTCGTTGGGCAGGGAAACCGTGTCAGTTTTAATTAAAATGACTGTATTTGAAATGGCTATATAAACCTTGAAAAAACCTTAAAAGGCAAGGCTTATCGGCAAGCCCTTGGGGGAGATGATTCCGAAGCTAGCCGAATATAACCATATCGGGCAGGCAGCGGGCAGGCTAGGCCCAGCGATCCGCCATGGGCTACAGTAAAAGCATCTGGCGATTTGGCTGCAGCGGGGGTATGTCTCAATCCCCAAAATCTGGATTTTCGTGGCTGCGTTCGCCGTTCCCATTGCGACGGGGGCGGCTACTTTGGTTAGGGGAAAAATTGCCAAGAATGCAGCCTTGGGCCGTGGGAGCCGTAGCAGGCGGTTTGATCCTGGGGCTTTTTGGCATTTGGGAGCGGGGGGAGAGCCATCAATTTCGGCAATCGGAGCGGGCGCGGGTGCTGATAGCCGCCGCCAACATGCGAGCGCGGCTGGAAAATGCGGTAAATTTGCGGCTATTTTTAACCCAGGGCCTGGCGGCTTACATTGCCCAAAATCCGGAAATTGACGAAGGCACCTTTGAGGGCATGGCCAAGATTTTGCGGAATCAGCAGAGGGGCATTTACCGCATTTCGGGGGTACGGGGGACTGTAATTCGTTACACCTATCCCCGTCAAGATCGGGAAAAAATTCTCAACAAGGATTTGCGCACCATTCCGGGTCAGGCGCGGATTATCGACTTGACCAAGTCTCAGGGCAAAGCGGTGGTGGCGGGGCCGGTGACGTTGGTGGAAGGGGGGCGCGCCTTCATCAACTTTACCCCAGTATTTGTGGCGGCCACCGGGGAGTATTGGGGCACGGTCACGACGTTGATTCGGGAACGGGCGCTGTTGCAAGAAGTGGGGTTGCTGGATGTCAACCATCGCGAAGCCTACGCCTTGCGGGGGGTGGATGGCAAGGGCGACCAGGGCCCGGATTTGGCGAAAGAGGTCTTTTTTGGCGAGCCTTCTTTGTTTACCCGACGGCCGGTGTTGCAGGATGCTATGCTCCCCAACGGGCGTTGGCAGTTGGCGGCTTTGCCCCGGGAAGGTTGGGCGAAGCGATCGCCCAATGCGCCGTGGTTTTGGGGGATGGGCGCCTTGGTGGGGGTGATGGTCGGCGGGACGGTAACCCGGCGCTTGATGGAAGCGGAACGGTTGAAGGCGGAGGTGGCTTATCGCCTGGCGGTGGAAAAAGAGTTGCAGGATTCCAAGCAGCGGTTGGAGGCGGCCAATCGGGCGAAAAGCGATTTTTTGGCCACCATGACCCACGAACTACGGACGCCGCTGAACGGCATTTTGGGGTATGCGCAAATTTTGCAGCGATCGCCCTTGGCCCAAGGGGAAGAAGCCGAGGCGATCGCGACGATCCGGGAGTGTGCCGGTCATTTGCTGGCGTTGATCCAAGACATTTTGGACTTGGCCAAAATTGAGGCGGGCAAAGCCGAGTTGTTGCCGGTAGCGGTGTCTCTGTCGCAGGTATTGGCGGCGCCGGTGGCGTTGGGACAATTGCGGGCGCAGCAGAAAGACTTGGCGTTTGGGGTGGCGATCGATCCTCGGGTGCCGTCAACCTGGTGGTGGACGACAAACGGTTGCGGCAAATTTTGTTGAATTTGTTGAGCAATGCCTTGAAGTTTACCGAGCAGGGTCACGTCCGCTTGATGGTGGAATGGTTGGGGGGAACCGCCGAAGAGGTGCGGTTGGGATTTGCCGTGGTCGATACGGGCATTGGCATTGCGCCGGAAGACATGGAGCGCATTTTCTTGCCCTTTGAGCAGGTGAACACCCACGCCGCCGCCGCCGGTACCGGTCTCGGCCTGGCGATCGCCCGGCAGTTGGTCGCGATGATGGGCGGAGAATTGACGGCAACCAGTGTGGTGGGGGAAGGCACCCGGTTTGCCTTTGTGGTCGATGTCCCGGTTGCGATCGCCCCCGGCGAAGGGTTGCCCCCGGCGGTGGTGCCGCGGCCTCCGGTCGTGTGGCAAGATTTGGCGCTGCCCCCGGCCCCAGAACTTTACCGGCTGCACGAGCTGGTGCAACGGGGACGCCTGCCAGCTTTGCAGCGGTATTTGGGAGAATTGTTGCACCGTCATCCCGAGTGCCAAGAGTTTGTGGAAGTTTTGAACCCGTGGTTGCGGGAGTTTGCCCTCGAACCCTTGCAAACCTTTGTGGAAAGGGCGCTGCATCGCGACGGTTCTTCTCCATTCCTATTTTGAGTTCCCCATCCTGCCATGAGCCAGCCCATTACCCTCGAAGACATTTACAGACTGTTTGAAGCCTCGCAACAAGAATTGTTGGCTTCCCGAGCCGAATACGATCGCCGAGCCGCCGAAGCCGCCCAACGGGAAGCCAAAGCGGAAGAGCAGATGGCGGAGTTGCGGCGTACGGTAGCCAGCCTCACCACGCGCTGGGGCCGCTTTGTGGAAGAACTGGTGGAACCGGCGGTGCTGCGATTGTTTCAAGCCCGCGGCATCGATGTCAAAGAGTTGTACCCGCGGGCCCGCGTGCGCCGGCAAGGCATTGCCATGGAAATCGATATTTTGGCGGTGGACGATACGGAACTGGTGGCGGTGGAATGCAAATCCCGCCTTAGCAAAGACGATGTGGACGAATTTCTGGAAAAGCTGGCGCGGTTTAAGGAGGCATTTCCCCACTACCGAGAATTTCGGGCTTACGGGGCGGTAGCCGGAATCGAAATCAATGAAGGGGTGGATCGCTATGCTTTTCGGCGAGGGCTGTTTGTGATTCGCCCATCGGGAGATTCTGTGGCGATCGCCAATGCGGCGGATTTCCGACCTCAGGCTTGGTAAATGTGCCTTCGATAGGAAAGGCCCAAGACCGGGAATGGGTTGGCAGCGATCCAGCCCACGTTTTATGGAGGGAGAACGGTACCCAAGAAAGACTGGGCGGCGGCGATCGCCTCGGGGACGATGGTGTGGCCCCCAACAAATTCGGCATAGGTGACGGTGGCCCCCCACCGGGATAGGGTTTGGCGGGCACTGCGGGCGGCGATCGCCGGCACCATCTCATCGTTTTGACCGTGAAACAGGGCCACCGGCGGCAACGGTTGGGGCGGGGTATTGGTAGCGTGCAGGTAGCCGCTGAAAGAAATCACGCCGGCGAGGGGCAAGGTCAAGCCCACATCCAAAGCCATCGCGCCCCCTTGGGAAAACCCGGCCAGCACCGTGCGCTCTAGGGGGAGGTTGGCCAGGGATGTTTGCAAATACTGCCGGCTCTCCGGGAGGCCCCAGGGTACGGGATCGGTTTCCAGGGCCATCAGGTCGTACCACATGTATCCCCCCATCGGTCGTTGGTGCGGGGCCTGCCACCGCAACACTTGGCGATCGGGTGCTTGCAAAACCTCGGCCAACGGTGCCAAATCGGCGGCGCTGGCGCCCCAACCGTGCAGCAACACCAAATAGGAAGTCATTGCGGTTTTTGCCGGAAACGCGGTATTCAGTGTAAAGGAAAACAACCATTCAAACCTATGGCCGTTTTGGCGGGGGATGTGGGAGGCACCAAAACCCACCTGTGCTGGGCCCGCACTCCCTTGGAGATTTTGGCGGAACGCCGCTACGATAGCCAGTCCTACGACGGTCTGGGGGAAATTGTCCAGGAATTTTGTCGGGAATTTGCCGTTACCGCAACGGTAGCGGTCTTTGGCGTGGCGGGGCCGGTGCGGCGGCAACGGAGTCACCTCACCAATTTGGGTTGGGAGCTGGATGGCCCGACCCTCGCCCAAACCCTGGGGATGTCCGTACATCTGCTCAACGATCTGGAAGCGGCGGCCTATGGGGTGCTGACCTTGGCTCCCACCGAGTGGGTGGCTTTGCAAACGGGCGATCCCCAACCCCAAGCCCCGATCGCCTTGGTGGGGGCCGGTACGGGTTTGGGGACGGGCTATCTGACCTGGCAGGGCGATCGCTACCGGGCCTATGCCGCGGAAGGGGGTCACCTCGGCTTTGCCCCCCAAACCGATGACGAAATGGCGTTGTTGCGGTACCTGCGATCGCGTTACGGTCGGGTATCGGGGGAACGGGTGGTCTCGGGGGCCGGTCTGACGGCGATCTACACTTTTTTGCAGACCCAGGCGGGTCAGTCGGAAACGCCTTTGGCTCCTGCCGAAATTTCGGAGCGGGCTCCCCAGGACGATGTGGCCCGGGAAGCACTGGGCTGGTTCACCCGGTTTTACGGTCGGATTTCCGGTGATTTGGCCCTGGCCCTGTTGCCTCAGGGGGGGGTGTACCTCACCGGTGGCATCCCGCCCAAAATTCTGCCTTGGTTGCAAGACGGCGCTTTTCTGGCCGGTTTTCTGGATAAGGGCCGCCTGCGGGAGGTGCTCACGGAAATTCCGGTGCGGGTGGTGCTGACGGAAAATGTGGGTTTGCAGGGCGCGATCGCCTACGCCCAAGACCAAGAATGAGAAAATCTCCAGCTTGCAAGCGATCGCCCCAACTACAGCGCGATCGCCTACGCCCCAGATCGAGAACAAGAAAATCTCTCCAATTTCCCTCATCCCCTAACCCCTTCTCCCAGAGCGGGAGTAAGGGGAACAACGAGGTTTTTTGGCTCCCTCTCCCCCGGTGGGAGAGTGGGGTGGGTGAGGAGCGCCCTAGGGTAAGAAAGGAATCACCTGCCGCAACGTCCGCCGCACCCGCAGCAACTCCACCAAGTGCCGCAGTTCGGGGTTGACCACCCACTCCCCCAACCGGCTGTCATCGGCCAAAAATTCCTGCAGCGCCGCGTACTCCCCCGCCGACAGCAACCGACCGTCCACCGGCGATCGCCCATCGACGTGAATCTCCGTGCGCAACACTTCTTCGGGGAGCTCGACCGGGGTCAGGGCTAGCCAAACGCTAGCGCCCCAACAAATTGGGCACATGGGCGCAACCTCCAGGGATGGTACGACGGGACTTGCTGCCACACCAGGCACACAAATAACGGCGATCGGCTTCCGACAAATTGCTGACCCGACGAAAATTCGCGCCTTCCACCACCGCTCCCGTGCGCACCCCGCTCTGGTAATCGGGCGGGAAATTGGGATCGCGATCGCGCGGCGAAGCCATGTCTACCGTCCCGTAAAACAGCCGCACGCTGCCCAGTTCCGCCCCTTGCAGGTTGGCCCCCGCCAAAATGGTTTCCGAGAGGTTGGCCCCCATCAAATTGCAGCCGTGGAGATCGGCGCAGTATAGGTTGCAGCCACTCAAATCGCTAAACCGGAGATCGGCATTGTGAATGTCCTTCCCGGCCAACATGGTGCCCAGATTTACCACCCGTACCCCCTGCTCCAAATCGACTTGATACCCTCCCGACCCATCGAGGATGGGCCGCCCCAACAACCCATCACGTTTGAGGGGGGTCAGCAGGTTGGCGCTGGATAAAAAACGAATGATTTGGGAGCGGCCGTCGCTGTCCGAACTGCCCAACAGGGCCGAAGTCCGGGCCTGGGCAATCGCTCGCTCCAAAGGCCAATCCTCCAGTTGGCCCTGGGGATCCAAAATCAAATCCGAAACCCCCTGGAAGTAGGCGTCGATGGTTTGCTGTTGGGTGATCCGGTTTTGCTGACCGGTCAACTGCTCGGAAATTTGATTTTGCCGCCAGGCCACCCACACCGCCAAATGGCAATCAAAATCTGGCCGACGGCCCCCCAGGCTTCCCATTGCAACTGGTTGAACCACCGCCAAAAGGCATCGTCCCCCTGGGAAACCCTGCCGGTTGCCCACAACAAAACCAGGGCCAAGACACCGGCCGCCGTGACTTCCCAGTTGCGGCCCAACGGCGATCGCCAGAAGGCATGGGCGGCCACCGGTACCAAAATCGGCGCAATCAAAGCCGCGCTGAGGAAGGCCGCTCCCCAAAACAACCGCAGGTTGTGGATCTCGACCCCGAACACCGAGGCGATCGCCGCGCTGGTCGCCCCCACCAACAACCAAACCCTAACGGTTGATTTCATCGTTGCCGCCCATGCCCCACCACAACAATACACCGGCGCCGAATCCCGCCACATGGGCGAGGTAGGCCACCCCCGGCAATCCCGGATTGGCTTGAGCCGCCCGCACAATCTCGAAGGCAATCCACAAACCCAAGTAGGCCACCGCCGGAATCCGCACCAGGGTAAAAAAGAACAGCAAAAATACCGCCGTCACCACCCGGGCCCGGGGAAAGCACACGGCATAGGCACC
>JAAUUG010000175.1 GCA_012031195.1 Oscillatoriales cyanobacterium SM2_1_8 | reverse complement strand
ATCGCTTGGCCAACAGCGTTTGCCGGTGCGGGGCCCCACAACAAAACCCCACCGGGGAGCTTGGGACCCCGCGGCCTGCCGGGTACAACTCGGGTTGCAAAAACGCGCCCTCGATCGCCTCTTGCAAGGTGGCTTTGACCGCTGCCAGTCCGCCGATCGCCTCCCACGGCACCCTGGGGGATTCCACCTGCATCGCCCGCAAAGCTGCCGGATGGACTTGGGTCAAAGCGTGTTCAAAATCCGCCGCCGTCACCGTCAAAACCGCCGGCACCTCCTGCCAATGGGGCACTTGCCGCTGCAACGAATGCAAAGCCGCCGCTTGGCACAACCCCTTGAGGTCGGCCCCACAAACCCCCGGGTGCGTGCCGCCAATGCCTCCAGGCTGACCTCCGGGGCCAAAGGCATGTTGCGGCATTGAATGGCCAAAATTTCCCGACGGGCCGCCTCGTCTGGTACGGGGAAAACAATTTCCCGATCGAACCGCCCAGGTCGCCGCAACGCCGGATCCAGGGCATCGGGCCGGTTGGTGGCCGCCAACACCATCACCCCTGCGCTGGCGCTGAACCCATCCATCAAACCCAACAATTGTGCCACCAACCGTTTTTCCACTTCGCCTTCGACGTTGGCGCGGTTGGGCACCAAAGCATCGATCTCGTCAATAAAAATCAGGCAAGGCGCTGCCTTCGCCGCCCGCGCAAACACCTCCCGCAGTTTGGCCTCGGCCTCGCCGTAATACTTGCTGAGAATTTCGGGGCCCACCAAGGCCACGTACGCAACCCCCAATGTCTCCGCCAGCGATCGCGCCACCAACGTTTTGCCGGTGCCAGGGGCCCCACCAACAAAATGCCCTTGGGGGGCTCCAAACCCAGTTGTTTCAACACATCCGGCCGCTTGAGGGGAATTTCCACCCACTCCTGCAATTGCTGGAGAATCGCCTGGGCTCCCCCCACCCGCTCGGCCAGAGACCGCCGGTCTTCAGGATTGGCAGCGGCTTGGGGCGGCGGTGACACCGGGGGTCCGCTCGGACGGGAAGGACGTACCGGGCTCCGCGGAATGTTGCCCCGGGGCGGGATGTTGCTGCGGACGCGCACTTCTCCCCCCACCGTCGGATTCGATTCCGTGAACCCCTCGGGCCACCTTTCCTGCAACCTTTCTTGGACTTGGCTTTGAAATCCTTCCACCTGATTGGCCAACTCCAACAGGCGATCGAGGTTCAGCAAATCGCTCCAGCCTTCCAGTTGCCACGACCCACCCCGCGCGTTGGGGCGGGGGTTCGCTGGCGGAGGGTCTGAACGATCGCCCCCAGGCTCTGGGCCTGCCTCGGGGTCGGGGTTGGGGGGGAATCAGGGCGATCGCTCATAGGGATGGCAAAGAGAAGAAGTGTTTAGCGCTGGTGCGTACGGCGCAATTTCCGCTTGGCGATCGCCTTGCGCTTGGCTTTTTCGAGGGGGGTTTCAAAGTAGCGGTTCTTTTTCATGTCGGCAAAAATGCCCGCCTTCGAGACTTGACGCTTAAACCGCCGCAGCGCCGATTCAATGCCTTCGTTTTCGCCCAAAACAATTTGAGTCATGCACAACGCTCCCGGTGATAAATGGACAAAGCACAGTATTCCTAGTCTACCATTTCTTCGTGCCCGGTTCCCATCAAAAAGCAGAACCTTGGCTTGGGGTACGGCCTGTTGGCGGCTTATGGAGGGCTACCGAGCCGGCCCAAATTTGCGCCGTAGGGGGATACACCAACCCCTCTTCGGTGATGAACGCCGTCACGTAGGCGGCCGGGGTCACATCAAAGGCAGGATTGTAGACCGGGGTCCCCACCGGGGCGATCGCCCGTTCCCCCACATGGGTCACCTCCTGCGGGTCCCGCTCTTCGATCGGAATGGCTTCCCCGTTCGGAGTGCTCAAATCCAGCGAACTGAGGGGGCAAGCCACGTAAAACGGCACCTGGTGCGCTTTGGCCGCCAACGCCAGGTTGTAGGTACCAATTTTGTTGGCCACGTCGCCGTTGGCCGCCACCCGATCGCACCCCACCAGGCACAAATCCACCTTCTGGGTGCGCATCAAATGCCCCGAAGCCCCGTCCACCATCACCCGAAAGGGAATGTTGTAGGCCAGCAGCTCGTAGGCTGAAAGGCTAGCCCCCTGCAACCGCGGTCGGGTTTCGTCCAAATAGACCAAGAGCTTTTTGCCCTGCTCTGCCGCCACCCGAATCGCCCCCAGCGCCGTCCCGTAATCCACGGTCGCGAGGGCCCCCGTATTGCAATGGTGGACAATCGTGGCGCCGTCGGGAATCACCGCTTGGGCCTGGCAACCGATGCGGTAATTGGTTTCGGCATCTTCTTGGTAAAGCCGATCGGCGGCCGCCAACAAATTGCTTTGCCAAGACCCCAAATCGGGCCCCGACACCTGCAACAGCCGCGCCACGGCCCAAGCCAAATTTACCGCCGTTGGCCGGGCTCCCTTTAACCTGGCCGCCGCCTCCTCCAGAACGCTGGGCAGGGTGGCAAACTCCGTCGCTGCTTGGGCCGCCAACACCAGACCGTAGGCCGCGGCCACACCAATCGCCGGGGCCCCACGCACCGCCATGGTGGCGATCGCCTCGGCCACTTCGGATGCCGTAGCGCACTCCAGGTACACCGTCCGATGGGGCAACTGACGTTGATCCAAAAGGCGTAAACGGCGACCGGTCCAGGTCAAGCTCCGAAACGGAAGCACTAGCTGCCCTTGGTGGAGCGACGCCCCCGCTTCACCGAAACCACCAATGGCGTGGGGTCGGTCGCCAAAACCGAACCTTCCGGCAGCGGGATCGCCCCGGCATGAATCCCTTTGCCCTCCGCCAGGTGGCTAATGTCTACTTGGATCAAAGAGGGAATCTTGTCCGGCGGCGAGATCAATTGCAGCACCGGCTTCAACACCTCCACCGTGCCTCCGGTTTTCACCCCGACGGGCGTCCCCGTAAATTTCAGGGGAATATCCACCCGTACCGATTTTTGGTTGCCCAGTGCAAAAAAGCTGAGGTGGTAAACTTCGTTTTTGAACGGATGGTTTTGCACTTCCCGCAGCACCGCTTGCCCTTGAAAGCCCCCCTCCACCGTCAGATCGATGGTGGTGTTGTTAAGGTTGGCGTGGCGCAACAGTCGGATCAGTTCGCTCTTGCTGAGCACAATCGCCTCAGACTCCCCCCCATCGTGCCCGTAAACCGTCGCCGGGGTTTGACCGCTGCGACGCAAGGCGCGGGGATTGATGTTTTCTGGGCGCTTTTGACAGGTAATTTGCAGGCTCATAGGTTTGGTGGTAGCCCCAGCGGTGGCTGATGGATGATTTCGGTAGAATTAGTTATTATAAAGGCTTGGCTGGGCCAAGGCAACCCATAGCCCCAAGTTTTGTCGCCAGGTTCGGGCAAGTTGAGACCGGGAAGGGCAAGGGGTTGGGATGGCCCCTCGCCCCAAAGCCAGGTTTTTTGCTTCCTCCCCAGGGGGAATCGGCTTGCTAGGAGGCTTCCCGTTGCCGCTCCAACAGCCCGCGCTTGGGGCCGTGAATCGGGTCTTCGACGATGATGGTCTGACCGCGGCTGGCCCCCAACGAAACAATGGCGATCGGCACCTCCAACAAATCCGATAAAAATTGGAGATATTTGCGGGCCGTCGCCGGCAACTCGGCCAAGCTGGTGCAATGTTGGGTGGATTGCTGCCATCCCGGCAGGGTTTCGTAGACCGGACGGCACCGGGCAAAGGTGCGGGCATTGCTCGGAAAGTCGCGAATGACTTGACCGTCCAACTCGTAGGCCACGCACACCTTGATTTCGGGCAACTCATCCAAAACATCCAGCTTGGTCACCGCCAGGCAGTCGAGGCCGTTGATCCGCACCGCATAGCGACCGATCACCCCGTCAAACCAACCGCAGCGCCGGGGCCGACCCGTCGTGGTGCCAAACTCGGCGCCCCGCTGTCCCAACAATTGGCCCACCCCGTCCTGCAATTCGGTGGGGAAGGGCCCTTCTCCGACCCGTGTGACGTAGGCCTTGGCCACACCAATGATGCGATCGACCATGGTGGGGCCAATGCCCGCGCCGATGCACGCCCCCCCGGCCACGGGGTTGGAGGAGGTCACGTAGGGGTAGGTGCCGTGATCCAAGTCCAACAGGGTGCCTTGGGCCCCCTCAAACAAAATGTTGCGCCGGTGCCGAATCGCCTCGTCGATTTTGAGCGAAGCATCAATAATGTGGGGCCGCAACCGCTCCGCGTATCCGGCGTATTGGGCAATGGTGGCTTCGGGATCAAGGGGCGGCAAGTTGTAGAGCTTCTCCAGGATGCGGTTCTTCTGGGCGATCGCCCAGCGAAACACGGCCCCACGGGTGTCGTTCTCCATCATGTCTACGATGCGAATGCCCGTCCGCTCCGATTTGTCGGCGTAGGTTGGCCCAATGCCACGGCCCGTCGTGCCCAAACGATGCTCGGCCCGCTGCGCTTCCGCCGCAATGTCGATGGAGCGATGGTACGGCATCGTGACGTGGGCCGTCTCGGCGATGTACAACCGGCTGGTCGAAACCCCCATCGCTTCCAGGGCGTCCAATTCTTCGATCAACACTTCGGGATCGACCACGGTGCCGCTGCCGATGATGCAATCTACATGGGGATACAAAATCCCCGACGGAATGAGATGCAATTTGAAGGTGCGATCGTTCACCACCACCGTGTGGCCGGCGTTGATCCCCCCCTGATACCGAACAACTACATCGGCGGAACGGCTCAAGAGGTCGGTAATTTTTCCCTTCCCCTCATCTCCCCACTGTGTGCCGATGACGATTACGTTAGCCAAAACGGTTGCTAGAAATCACAAACAATCAATGTATCAAAAAACAAGCTGTTTGTAAAGGGTATGGGCAATCAAGCTAGGGAGCGGGGGGCTGTTGGCGCGATCGCAGCAGGCCAAAAGCCGAGGTGTAGCCGTGCAAAAAGGTGCTGTTGCCCACCGGGCCGATTTCACCGTTGCAGAAAAAGCCGCCGAGGGGCACGGCGCCAAATTCTGTGGCAAACACGCGGGAATCGTGATCTGGTTCGTGGTAGAGTCCTTCGCCCCGACCCAGGCAGGAAAACAGCACGGCGGCGACGGGGGTTTGGTGCTCGGTTTGCCGGTAGCGTTGCAGGACGGCTTGCAGGTCTTCGGCCGAAGCGTGGGCATCGCGCAAATGCCATTGCACCCGTTGGCCGGGCCGCAGGCGATCGCCAATCGCGATCGCGCCGGTGTTGGGATC
Organism: Oscillatoriales cyanobacterium SM2_1_8; assembly: GCA_012031195.1. Lineage (GTDB taxonomy): Bacteria > Cyanobacteriota > Cyanobacteriia > Pseudanabaenales > Pseudanabaenaceae > UBA8156. Next base: position 1,234 of record JAAUUG010000175.1, on the reverse strand, counting down.
GCCCCCCAAAATGTTGCGGATCAGGTAGTCGCCGGGGCCGACTTCCTGTTTGAAAAACTCATCGTTGACCAAGCCCAAAAAAAGCGAGTGTTGGGCGAGCTCGCGATCGCTCTGGTTGAGGCCGGCAACGGTTTCCTGCAATACCTCCAACGGCGGGCGATCGTCCACGGCCAGCAAAATGTTGCGCTCGCACTTCGACACATACATCGGCTGACCGATGGGCCGGCAGCCTTGGGCCACCACCGCATCAATTTTGAGGGAGCCGGCGACCGCCAGACCGACCACCCCGGGCCGGTACAGCCGACCGTTGGCAAACAGGGCGTTGTGGCCAAGTCCGCCGCCGGCCAACCCGCCCACTTTTGACCGATTGGGGGTAGGCAAAATCCAAGCCGCTCAGAAAGTCGCTGATGGGGAACGAGAAGGGATCGGCCAACAGCACAAAATCCGGATTTTCCGGTGGGGGGCACCCCCGATCGCCTCGTGCCAGCGACTGGGGGGGGCTATCCAAATCCGGCACCTGGTTTTCCTCCAGATGGAAGGCATGGAGGCGGGCACCGGGCACATCCCCCACCAACAAACTCAGGGCCGGCACCCCTTCCAATTCACGACCGCCCCCGACAATGCCGCCCCCCGAACACCCCACCAAAGTGGCGATCGGCAACCGCTCCGCCAACAGGGGCAACAGCCGGGGGAAGTCGCTGGCAAAACTGTTGCTGGCAAACAACAACCCCAAAGACAGCGGGCGATCGCCCAATCCTTGGCGGGCTTGCCCGGCCAGATCGTTGACCGCTGCTTCCAGCGAGACCGCCGTCGAAAGGGTGGAGACCCATTGCATAAGTTTGTCGCTTGCCTGAAAAGTGCCCAACAAATTGGAAAAAGCCCGGGCGAGAACCGGGGGCGTTCCCCACATCCTGTATCTTAGGAGAGTATATAAGACCCCGTTACCGAATCACATTTTTTAGGAGTTTCCTTTATGAAAGACACGGTGACCGCCGCCATCGGTCGTTACGATGCCAAGGGTCGCTACTTCGATCGAGATGCGATCGACGAACTGAAAGCCTACTTTGTGACAGGCACGGCTCGCCTCAAGGCGGCGGCGCTGCTTTCGGCCAATGCCTCCCGTTTGGTGCGTCAGGCGGGTTCCCAATTGTTTGAAGAGCTCCCCGATCTGATTCGGCCGGGCGGCAATGCCTACACGACCCGTCGCTATGCGGCCTGCCTCCGGGATATGGAT
>JAAUUG010000174.1 GCA_012031195.1 Oscillatoriales cyanobacterium SM2_1_8 | reverse complement strand
TTGACCTACACGGTGCCGATCAATCCCCAGGATGGCACCCTATCCCTGAGCTTCGACAGCAGCAACAGCCGGGTGATCGAAGCGCCGTTTACCCCCCTCGACATTGTGGCTGCGGCCCGCAGCTACGAACTGACGTGGCGTCAACCCCTGGCCCGCCAACCCGATCGCGAATGGGCCTTGGGCTTGACCTTGAACCACCGCCAAAGCGAAACCGAGTTGTTGGCGACCCCGTTTCCCCTCTCCCCCGGGGCCGATGCCGAAGGCCGTACCCGCATTTCCGCCGTCCGTTTCTTCCAGGAATTTAGCCAGCGGGGACCGCAAACCGTCTGGGCCGGGCGATCGCAATTTAGCTTGGGGTTGGGGGTGTTGGGGGCCACCCTCGCCGACGAAGGGCCCGATAGCCGGTTTCTGACCTGGCGCGGTCAGGTGCAGTATGCCAACGTGCTGGCTCCCGATGCCCTGCTGCTGGTGCGGGGAGACGTGCAGTTGGCCGATCGCCCCTTGGTGCCCATCGAGCAAATGGGGTTGGGGGGCCGGGAAACGGTACGGGGTTATCGTCAAGATTTGCTGCTGACCGACAACGGCCTCAACGCTTCGGCCGAGGTGCGCTGGCCCGTGCTGCGGGTGCCGGAAAGCCAAGGTGTGCTTCAGGTGGTTCCCTTTTTGGATTTTGGGACGGGCTGGAACGTCCGGGGCGAAAATCCCGCCATCAACTCGCTGTGGGGTACGGGCCTGGGTTTGCGTTGGCAACAGGGCGATCGCCTAACGTTGCGTCTGGAATACGGTGTGCCCCTTTCGACCCCGCCCGCCGATCGCCGCACCCTCCAGGAACAGGGCTGGTATTTTTCGTTGCGGTGGCAAGCCTTTTAGCGCCGCCGGATTTGGGCTCAAGCTGCGGCCCCGCACAACACCGCCAGCCCCGGACACCGGGCGATCATGGAATTTGTTGGGGGCCTGGCAGCGGAGCCGAAACCTATGGGGACATGATGCAGCACAACGTCAAGGCTTTGGTGGAATACCTGGCTTGAGGGCCGCTCAGCAGTTGTAGGGTGCCAGTCTTTCCAGCAGAGCCAGCGGTTGGCCTCCCGCCAGCGATTGCAGGGTTTCCGTCAAAAGCGCCGCCAAGTTGGTGGCGGGGTCCGAGTCCGAGGTAAAGGTGAGGTGGCTGAGCAATTCCACCGTAAAATCAGGGTAGTCAAAGGCTTCGGCGATGCAGGCCAGCTTGAGATGTTGGTGGCGATCGCCCTGCCAGGTAGGAGGTGTGGCCAAAGGATCGCGGAAGTACAGGGCTTCGGCCCACACCAGCTGCCCCTGGGTGGCCTTGGAATAGACGGCGGCGGCTACCCGGCGGTGGTTTTGCAACCGCAAATCCCACAGGGCAAAACCTTAGGAGCGCAAAAAGCGATCAAGGTCTGGAAAGAGGGGTTGTCCCTCGTACAAAGGCAGAAATTCCACCTCTACTTCGATCGCCAGGACATGGGGCAGGATTGCGGTCGCCCCCTGCAAAACCGCCAGTTCGGCCCCTTGCACATCCACCCGCAGTACATCGGGGGCTCGCAGTTGGTGCTGGCGATAGACGGCATCGAGGGTGGTCGTAGTCACCGGCAACTCCTGCTCCACCGCCAACCAAGAATCCATCCCAAACCGGTGGGCGATCGCCAAGTTCGGTCGATACAGCGACGAACAATCGCGGTAGTGGGTGAGATAAAGGGTGGCGGGGCCAACAGCACCGGCGATCGCATAGGGAAAATGCTGTTCGGGCCAAGGTAGTCCTGCGGCCGCTTGATTGGCTTCGGCGCAGGCGGTGGGGTCGGCCTCAAAGCCATAAACCGTGAAGTGTGGGGCCAAGACTTGCCAGCGGGGAAAAAAGTCACCCTCATAAATTTTCCGGGATCCCACCTGCATCACCGTGAAGTGGGCATCGGCGAGTTTGCCGGCCGCCTGCAATTTTTGCGTAAACAGCATCACTAGTTTTGGGCTCCCCGCAGCACGGCCAATCCCGGACACAGGGCGATCGCCTCCTGCCAATAGCGTTCGGCCGTTTCCGGATCGCCGATGGCTTCCCAAGCAAGCGCCATTTGCCACAAAATTTCCGGATTGGTCGGCGCGGCCACCATCGCCTCCTGCAGGTACGGCCAACTTTCGCTCCAACCGTACCCCGCCGCCCGATAATCCCGCGCCAAAGCGTAGATGTTGGCCCAATCCTCCGGACAACGTTCGTACCGCTCCTCCCGGATCGCCGCGGCCGCTTCAAACTGCAAACGGCGTTCGTGGGCTTGGGCGCGTTCTTCCTCCTCTTCCGGGAGCGCCTCCGGCTGGCACACTTCCCGCAACCAGGCTTCCCACTGGGCCGCTCGCCGAGCCCAGGTATGGTCGGCTTTGGTCTGGGCACTCTGGCGATCGCGGTGGGGACGCCCAGCCTCGGCCTCCCGCAAAATCTGACCCACCGCCGCCACAAATTGCGCCCCGTAGGTCGGGCCGGGGGCAATCAACGTGGCCCAACCGCCCGTGGTTTCGGGGAGGGCTCCCAATGCGCTGGTCACCACGTGACACCCCGCTGCCAAAGCCTCCAACACCGCAATGCAAGAAGTCTCCGGGAAGGTGTTGGGGTAAGCCAAAATCAACGCCCTTTGCAGCACTTGGGCCAGTTCCGGTTGGGGGATCGAGCCCCGGTAGGCCACCCCCGGCAATTGTTGGCAGCGATCGTACAATTCGCCAAAATAGGCCCGATCCTCGGCTTCGCTCTGGCGGTACACCTTCAGGCTCGAAAACACTTCCAATCGGGCTTGGGGGAAATCCCGATGGATCGCCGGCCACAGGGACAACAGTTCCGCCAATCCCCGAAACGGCGTGCTGGTGTACACCACCAAGGGTTCTTTCTCCCCGATCGCCGGCAACCGTTCCAAACTGGGGGCGATCGCATTGCGCAACACCTGGGTGCGGGCCGACTCCAACCCGAAAACCTGGAGGTATTGTTGCCGCTGCCATTCGCTGACCAACACAAAGCGATCGTATACCGTCCGCTCCAACCGATCGTGGAGGGCCTGCATCGCCGGTTGATTGGTATCGTGCTGGGTCCACAAAATCAATTGGGGACCGGGATGGGGAGCCGATGCCTCCATCAAAGCTTCCCGTAACACCAACCCCAACCCCGACTCGTTGAACAGCACCACCGCATCGAAATTTTGCCAAAACCGCTCCGGCAGTCTCTCGGCGTGATGGCACGACACCCCCAACACTTCCCCTTCCTGGGTGGTGTGATTGACCAGGGCCACCGTCACCCCCCGCTGGGCCAGGGCCGCCGTCAGGTAGCACACCGCCGATTGGGAACCCCCCAACGGCTCCCGGTACACCGTATCGGGGCGGTAGTCCCAACCGATGCGATCCACAAACGCTACCCGCATAGCCAACCTGCTCCAGAACCATGCCCATCCTATAATGGGGATTCCCGTTGCGCAGCAAGGCCATGGCGATCGCCTCGAAACAATACCATCCTGCCGAAACCGAAGCCCGTTGGCAAGAACGTTGGGAAGCCGCCGGCATTTTCCACGCCAAGGACCGGGCGATCGCCCCCCGTTCTGCATCGTGATTCCCCCCCCCCAACGTCACGGGCAGCTTGCACATGGGCCATGCCTTCGAGGAGGCGTTGATCGATACGTTGGTGCGCTACCGCCGCATGAAGGGCGACAACACCCTCTGGTTGCCCGGCACCGACCACGCCAGCATTGCCGTCAGCACCATCCTCGACAAACAACTCAAAGCCGAAAAGACCACCCGGCAAGCCCTCGGTCGGGAAAAGTATTTGGAGCGGGCCTGGCAATGGAAACGGGCATCGGAGGGCACCATCGTGAACCAATTGCGGCGGTTGGGGATTTCCGCCGACTGGTCGCGGGAACGGTTCACCCTGGACGAGGGGCTATCGGCCGCAGTCACCGAAGCCTTTGTGCGGCTCCACCACGACGGGCTGATGTATCGGGGGGAATACCTGGTGAACTGGTGTCCGGCCTCCCAATCGGCGGTTTCCGATTTGGAAGTGGACATGCAGGAAGTGAAGGGCCACCTCTGGCATTTTCGCTATCCCCTCAGCACCGGCGATGGTTTTTTGATTGTGGCCACACCCGTCCGGAAACCATGTTGGGGGATACGGCCGTCGCCGTGAACCCCGAAGATAATCGCTACCGTCACCTCATCGGTCAAACCGTGAAACTGCCCCTCACGAACCGGGAAATTCCGATTGTGGGGGATGGGTATGTCGATCGCGAGTTTGGTTCCGGCTGTGTGAAAATCACGCCGGCCCACGACTTCAACGATTGCGAGGTGGCCAAACGCCATCACCTACCGTTCATCAACATTTTGGAGAAAGACGGTCGCCTCAACGAAAACGGCGGCGAGTTTGCGGGCATGGATCGGTTTGCGGCGCGCAAGGCGGTGGTGGCGGCCCTAGAAGCCCAAGGGTTGCTGGAAAAAATCGAAGATTACACCCACAGCGTCCCCTATTCAGAGCGGGGGAAAGTGCCTGTCGAGCCGTTTTTGTCTACCCAGTGGTATGTACGGATTCGGCCCTTGGCGGGTTTTGCCTTGCAGCGGTTGGACGAACACAACGAGCCCCGGATTTTGCCGGAGCGGTGGCGCAAGGTGTACCGGGATTGGCTGGTGAAGTTGGAGGATTGGTGCGTTTCCCGTCAATTGTGGTGGGGGCATCAAATTCCCGCCTGGTATGTGGCAAAGGATGTTTCCGAAATTCAGACCGATACCCCCTACGTGGTAGCCCGCAGCGAAGCCGAAGCCTACGCCCAAGCCCGCGCTCAATACAGCCCGGAGGTTTCTTTGGTGCGGGATCCTGATGTGTTGGATACCTGGTTTTCGTCGGGGTTGTGGCCCTTTTCCACCCTGGGCTGGCCGGAAAAGACCCCAGACTTCACCACGTTTTACCCCACTTCGACCCTGATTACCGGGTTTGACATCATCTTTTTCTGGGTAGCCCGCATGACGATGATGGGGGGCTACTTCACCGGTGAGATTCCCTTTCGCGATGTGTACATCCACGGTCTGGTGCGGGACGAAAACAACCAAAAAATGTCGAAGTCCAAAAACAACGGCATTGACCCCCTGGTTTTGATTGAGAAATACGGCACCGATGCCCTGCGCTACCTGTTGGTGAAGGAGACCCTGGGGGTGGGGCAAGACATTCGCATGGATTTCAACCGCAAAACCCAGGAATCCCCCAGCGTCGAGGCGGCCCGCAATTTTGCCAACAAATTGTGGAATGCCACCCGGTTTGTGATGATGAATTTGCCGGCGGTGCCCCCCCCCATCACCACGGCCGAAATCACCGAGCCGGTCGATCGCTGGATTTGGTCACGGTACCACCGCACGATCGCCGAGGTGGACGACCGGCTGACCCAATACGGTTTTGGGGAAGGGGCCCGCGCCCTCTACGAGTTCATTTGGGGGGACTACTGCGACTACTACATCGAGTTGGCCAAACCCCGGCTCCAAACCGGCGATGCCACGGTGGGACGGGTGCTGTACACCGTGTTGGAGGGGACGTTGCGGCTGTTGCATCCGTTTATGCCCCACGTCACCGAAGAACTGTGGCAGGAAATCCACGGGGAACCCTGGTCGGAGGGCACCTTCCTGGCGACCCAGCCCTACCCCGTGGCCGATCGCCAAGCCCTGACCGACGAACTGGAGCAGCAATTTGGTCAGGCGATCACCCTGATTCGGTCCCTGCGCAACCTGCGGGCGGAAACCGAGATCAAACCCGGGCAGACCGTGGCGGCCTGGTTGCAGGCGGCGGCGGACGATCGCCCCTGGTTGACCGCTTGCCAACCTTACATTGCCCATTTGGGGAAACTCCATCCCCTGGAAATTGTGGAAACCTTGCCCCCCGACCTGGGTCAAGTGGCGGTAGCCGTATCCGGGACGGTGCAGGCGGTGGTGCCCCTATCGGGTCTGGTGGATTTGGACAAGCTGCGCCTCAAGCTGGAAAAGCAACAGCAAAAACTGACCGCCAACCGTGGCCCGTCTGCAGGCCCAACTGGCCAACGCGGGGTACCTAGCCAAAGCCGCGCCCGAGGCGATCGCCGCCAGTCGGGCCGAACTGGCCGAAGCGGAAAAGCAACTTTCCATATTGCAATCCCGACTGGCCCATGGTTAGACCAGAATGAGGACGAACAAAATCGATTTGTCGCAGGGGCGAAGCCTCCGTATGGGTTTTACGGGTCAAGGCAAACCGTATCAATTGTATAGTCACTTTAATTAAGAATGCGCCTGTATAGCTGTTTTGCATAGCGACGAGACAAGACAAGTCGGGTCGCAGGGGCGAAGCCCCCGTATTGGTTCTATGGGCAGGAAAAACCGTGTCAGTTTTAATTAAAATGACTATAATTATATTCGGGTAGATTCGGACATCGAAGGAAAAGGGGGTTTGGGGGCGCGAGCCCCCAGCAGGGTTTCACCCCTGCACCCCGTCCCAACCAAGTTGTTTGCGCTTATAAAAT